>DATJCV010000113.1:0-13270 GCA_035497775.1 Burkholderiaceae bacterium
GCAACGGCGGCAAACGGCGACCGCCTGCTGCAACTGCGCCCAGTCCATGCCGGCGATTGCGACCGTCTCGTCGCTGGCCACTGGCAAGGCTTCCGGATCACCGGCTGCGGTTGCCGCCAGCGCCTCCGGCACGGCGGCGACGGCACGATGGCGCAGCTGCCACTGCGGTCCGATACCGATTTCCTGCAGCAGCGCCGAACGCCTTGACGCCGTCATAGCGCCAGCCTCATGATGATCGCATCTTCGCGGCCGCCGTCGAGCGCCGGATAATATTTTTTGCGCAAACCGATCTGCACGAAGCCATAGCGCCGATAAATCGCAGCCGCACGCGAGTTGGAAGGCCGGACTTCGAGCAGGATGGAGCTCATGCCCTGCCCGCGCGCCAGTGCCGTTACTTGATCCAGTAACCAGCGACCGACCCCGCGTCCCTGCCGATCGCGCTGCACGCTGATATTCAGCAGATGCGCCTCATCGACCGCCATCATCAACAGGAAATAACCGATCAGATTCTGCTGAGCGTCCCGCACGACACGGCAGCGGTAGCCGTTGGCCAGCGCATCAAGGAAATTGCCGCGTGTCCAGGGGTGCGAGTACACGTCGTTTTCGATTTGCAGCACCTGTTCCAGGTCGACCGCGCGCATCGGGCCGCACTGCAGCGATTGCGTGAATGGCACGTCCGACGGGTGCGCCAGCGCGCTCATGCCCGCCCCTGCGCCTGACGTTCCACGGTGGTCAGCGCGACCCGATTGCGTAAATACAGTGGCTGCGCCTGCTGCGGCTCCAGGCCGTGTCCCTGCCTCAGCGCCCGTTGCGCCAGGCGCGCAATGTCGCGCGCATGCGGCATGATCCCGGGCTGCACCAATGCCCATCCGCGCCCCGCAAATTCGTCGGCAAACATGCTCAGCCCGTTGCCGCAAGCGGCCACCGGCCCCAGCGGTGCAACCTGCTGTGGCGCCGACAGGGTCGGCGCGAGGACGAGCTGCCAGCCATCCCGGTAGCGATACTGGGCCCAATACACTTCGCCCATACGCGCATCCAGCAGCGTCAGCAGATCGTCGCCAGCACCGGCGTTGCGGCCGGCCTCGGCCATTGCTTCCAGTGTCACTACCGGCAGCACCGGCAAGCCGGCACCAAACGCCAGACCTTGGGCCACGCCGCAAGCGGTGCGCACGCCGGTAAACGAACCGGGGCCAGCGCCGAAGGCAATCGCATCGCATTCGGCCAACTGGATGCCAGCGGCCGCCAGCAGGCGCTGCACCATCGGCAAAATGGATACCGAGTGGGTTTCGACGCCGGACGATTCCAATGCCGTGCAGCGTCCGTCATGCAACAGCGCGGCGGACGCCAGCTTGGTGGAAGTTTCAATCGCCAGAATGGTAGACATGGACGGTATTTTACCGCGCCGGGCCGGCCGCACACAGCGCCGGCGACACGGTAAAATGGCCGCATGTCAAACCTGATTCTCGACAACGACAACCGCGGCCAACTGGCCGCCATGCTGGCCGGCGAGCGCTGGCTGGTGGCCTGCCTGTGCGCCGCCTGGTGCGATAGTTGCCGGGCCTATCAGGCCACCTTCGAAGCGCTGGCGCAAAGCCACCCGGACAAGCATTTCGTCTGGATCGACATTGAGGATCAGGCCGATCTGGTGGGCGAACTGGACGTGGAAAACTTCCCCACGCTCCTGATCCAGCAAGGGGATCTGGTTGCCTTCTTTGGCTGCGTGCAGCCGGAGTCGCGGGTGGCCGACCGGCTGATCGCCGCACAGGCCGAAAAAACGCCGGACGAACTGCGCCGTGAAGCCGGCAGCAGCGCCGAGCGGCAGCGCTGGCAGGTGGAGTGCAACCTGCGCCGGCGCCTGCAGGAAGTCGCCGGCGCCCCATGATTCCAGCGCCGGCCGGGCACAAGGAGCACTTGCGGCCGGCAGGCATCATGGCCGCTTGAGCGGCATCAAAATACGAGCGCCGTGCCTGTCCGATGATGGGGAAACTCCGGTGGAGTTCCCCATCCTTGCAAGCGAGCATGAAAACAGGCCGATTCCTGATCGTCGTCGCACTCGCTTCTGTTCTCGCCAGCGTCGGCACCAATGGCGACGGTGGGATCGGGCAGCGCTGGCCCGGCTTTGGCTGGCACGCGGCGGCGGCGCCGCCATCGCCCGCGGTCAAGTTCCGCAACGAAGGCGCATGCCCGGTGCCGATCCTGAGCCGTGCCATCGCCTTCAAAGGGGGCACCACCACCGGCGAGGAAGTCACGGTCCGGATCGATACCGCCCGTCACACTTACGAAATCCGCATCGACGCCAGCCGGACGCCAGGACGGCAAGGAATGCGGCGCCGCGGCACGCTGTTGCTGGACCGCCAGGATTGCAGCTATCGGATGTCCGGAGAGGCGAGCGCGCGACTGGCGGTCAACAAGGATGGGGTATTGTTTGGCGGTCTGGATATGCGCACCGGCGACGCCGATTTACCAGTCCTGATCGTCGCCTTCAAGAATACCTCGGCGGACCTGGTCGATCTGAGCGGCAGTTGGTGGGTATTCGAAAGCCGCCACGGCAGCAGCGGGCATGCCGCCGGCGCTTACGAAGCCAGGATTCTGCCGGACGGCCGATTCAGCCAGTGCGAACTGAAAGACGCCAACCACGGCCAATGTACCTCGCGCATCGGCCGCATCTATTACAACGGCACGGTTTTTGTCAGCCAGGAAGAAAACGGCGACACCGGTACGCTGGTGGTGGGACGAGTGGCTGGCAAGCTGGTGCCGATCCTGCTGCTGCAGAGCGAGGCCGGATCGGGCATGCGAATCCTGGCGCCGCGCCGCCGCCATTAAAAAAAAGCCTCAGTGGGCAGTGCGGCCCGGTCGCCGCACGCAAAAACCCCGCGTTACTTCACCACCGTGATCGGGACACTGGCCAGATGCAAGACCTTGGCGGTGACCGAACCGATGATCAGGTTGGCAATCGGGCTCATGCCGCGGGTACCCATGACGATCACGTTGCACTGCAACTCGGCGGCGCTGTCGGCAATGGTCTGCGCGATCGGGCCGATGCGGAAATGGGCGGTGCAGGATACCCCCGTTTCGGCGCAGAGGCGCCTTGCCGGCTGCAGGATTTTCTCGGTCTCGCCGACTCCCATTTTCTCGATATCCGCAGCCGAAAAATAGGCATGGACATGGGATGGCATCGGCTCCTGAACATGCAACAAGTGAATTTCGGTGTTGGGTCGTTCTGTTGCTACCGTAATGGCATAGCCGACGGCGCGCAGCGCGTTTTCCGAACCATCCACCGGGACGAGTAGTCTGTGCATCGCGATTCCTCTCGAATGGCGGCCCGCTCTGCGGCCCGCTACCATAAAGGGCTGAATGGTATTACATAACCGGACAAAACAGAATCATCGGCAACCCAACCCCATTCTCGCCAGCGCCGCGAGCGGGAACATGACATGACTCAGAGCTTCTTCCAATCCTTCATCCTGCTGTTGCTGGTCACCGATCCGTTCGGCAACGTGCCGATCTTCGTCGCCGCAATGTCCCGGGTGCCGGCCGCGCGGCGCTGGCGCGTGGTGGTACGCGAATGCTCGATCGCCTTCTCCCTACTGCTGGTCTTCATGTTTTTCGGCCGGCATTTCCTGGGGGCGCTGCAACTTTCGGAAGTCGCGCTGCGTATCGGCGGCGGCGTGATCCTGTTTCTGATCGCGTTGCGCATGGTGTTTCCGCAACCGGGCGGGCTGATGGGCGGCACCGAAACGGCGCAGGAACCGTTCATCGTGCCGCTGGCGATTCCGGCCCTGGCCGGGCCGTCGGCGCTGGCGACGGTACTGCTGTTTTCCTCGCACGGCGGCACCGAAATGCTGTTGCACGTCGGCGCGCTGGCGCTGGTCGGATTGGTGTCGCTGGTGGTGCTGCTGTTTGCCGACCGCATGCAGCGCGCGCTGGGCGAACGCGCGATGGCCGCCTTCGAGCGGCTGATGGGCCTGATCCTGACCGCGATCGCGGTGCAGATGCTGCTGGACGGCCTGCGCGACTACGTGCAGTCGCTGTAGCGAAAACGGCCCGGACCCGCCGTCTGGCGGATCCGGGCCGTGTCGCGTGGCCGCTGGCGGAAAGCGTTACGCCGCCGCCTTCACCTTCTGCCGCCAGGCGTGCAGCAGCGGCTCGGTGTAGCCGCTCGGCTGCTCCAGGCCCTTGAACACCAGGTCGCGCGCCGCGCGGAACGCGTAGGACTTCTCGAAGTCCGGCGCCATCGGCTTGTAGAACGGATCACCGGCATTCTGGTCGTCCACCACCTTGGCCATGCGCTGCAGGGTTTCCTGCACCTGCGCTTCGCTGACGATGCCGTGCAGCAGCCAGTTGGCGATGTGCTGGCTGGAGATGCGCAGCGTGGCGCGGTCTTCCATCAGGCCGATGTTGTGGATGTCCGGCACCTTGGAGCAGCCGACGCCCTGGTCGACCCAGCGCACCACGTAGCCGAGGATGCCCTGCGCATTGTTGTCGAGTTCCTGCTGGATCTCGGCGGCGCTCCACTTCGGCTCGGCCACTAACGGGACTTCCAGCAGGCCGTCGAGCAGGCGCTCGATCTCGGCGTTGTTGGCGGATTTTTCCAGCTCCTGCTGCACTTGCGCCACATTGACCTGGTGGTAGTGCAGCGCGTGCAGCGTGGCGGCGGTCGGCGACGGCACCCAGGCGGTGTTGGCGCCGGCCTTCGGATGGCCGATCTTCTGCTCCATCATCGCCGCCATCAGGTCCGGCATCGCCCACATGCCCTTGCCGATTTGGGCGCGGCCGCGCAGGCCGCAGGACAGGCCGACCAGCACGTTGCTGCGCTCGTACGACAAGAGCCAGGGGCTGGTCTTCATGTCGCCCTTGCGCACCATCGGGCCGGCGTACATGTCGGTGTGCATCTCGTCGCCGGTGCGGTCGAGGAAGCCGGTGTTGATGAAGGCGACGCGCGCCGCCGCTTCCTTGATGCAGGCCTTCAGGTTGACGCTGGTGCGGCGCTCCTCGTCCATGATGCCGAGCTTGACGGTGTTGGCCGGCAGGCCGAGCAGCTGCTCGACGCGGCCGAACAGTTCGCTGGCGAAGGCGACTTCGCCCGGGCCGTGCATCTTCGGCTTGACGATGTAGACCGAGCCGGTACGCGAGTTGCGGAATTCCGGGCTCTTGCGGTTCAGGTCGCGCAGCGCGATCGCGGTGGTCACCACCGCGTCGAGGATGCCTTCCGGGATTTCCTTGCCGCCGTCGTACAGCACCGCCGGGTTGGTCATCAGGTGGCCGACGTTGCGCAGGAACAAGAGCGAACGGCCATGCAGCGTCACCACGCCGTCCTTGGCATCGATGGCGCCGACGCCGACGTTGTACTGGCGATCGCGGTTCAGCGTGCGCTTGAAGGTCCTGCCGCCCTTGGTCACGCTTTCGGTCAGCGTTCCTTCTAGGATGCCGAGCCAGTTGGCGTAGGCCAGCACCTTGTCGTCGGCGTCCACTGCGGCGATCGAGTCTTCCAGGTCGAGGATGGTCGACAGCGCCGCTTCGATCACCAGGTCGGCGACGCCGGCGGCGTCGCTCTTGCCGATCGGCGTGTTGCGGTCGATGAGGACGTCGACGTGCAGGCCGTTGTTCTGCAGCAGCACCGAGGACGGCGCTGCCGCCTCGCCCTGGTAGCCGACGAATTTCCGTTCGTCCGCCAGGCCGGTCGTGCCACCGTCCTTCAGCTTCACCACCAGCTTGCCACCATCCACCGCATAGGCGCTGGCATCGCGGTGCGAGCCATTGGCCAGCGGTGCGATCTGGTCGAGGAAGTTGCGGCCGAAGGCGATCACCTTTTCGCCGCGCACCGGGTTGTAGCTTTCGCCGGAAGCGCCGACGCGGGTCATGCCGCCGGTCTCGGGAATCGCGTCGGTGCCGTACAGCGCATCGTACAGCGAGCCCCAGCGCGCGTTGGCGGCGTTCAGCGCATAGCGGGCGTTCAGGATCGGCACCACCAGTTGCGGGCCAGCCTGCAGCGCCAGTTCGGCGTCGACGTTTTGTGTCGTGACCTTCACGTCCTGCGGCTGCGGCATCAGGTAGCCGATCGATTCCAGGAAGCCGCGGTAGGCCGCCTTGTCGCGTACCGGGCCGGGATTGGCCTTGTGCCACTGGTCGATCTTCTGCTGCAGGCGGTCGCGCTCGGCCAGCAGCGCCGCATTCTTCGGCGCCAGTTCGTGGACGATGGCGTCGAAGCCCTTCCAGAAGGCGGCGCTGTCGATGCCGATGCCCGGCAGGACCTTGTCCTCGACGAAGCGATGGAGGTTGGTGGCGACTTGAAGTCCGTGGCAGGTGGTACGTGCAGTCATGTCTGAGTTCCCGTAAAAAATGAAAGAGGATTACAGCGTCTTGTAGAAATAAAACACGGTGAGGAGGAAGCCGACCGCGATAATGAAGCGGCGCAGCCAGAGCGCGGGGATCTTGCGCGCAACGCTTGCGCCCCAGTAGCCGCCCAGGGTCGCCGTGGCGAGCATGATCAGGGTATACGGCCAACTGACCGCGCCGGCGATGACGAAGGTGGTCACCGTCACGCTGTAGATCACGGCCGACAATAGGTTCTTGATCGCGTTGATCTCATGCACGTCGTCGTGCCCGGCCATCGCCAGGCTAGCCAGCATCAGGATGCCCATGCCGGCGCCGAAGAAGCCGCCATAGACCGACACCACCGCATGGCCGGCCAGCGCGCCCGGCGTGTTTTCCGGCTTGCCGGCGTGGGCGCCGCGCAACCACTGCGAAATCCGCCCGGAAAACGCAAACAAGATGGTCGCAAACAACAGCAGCCAGGGAATCAGCTTGGAAAAGGTCGCATCCCTGGTACTCAACAGCAAAAGACCGCCGCCGACGCCGCCCAGCAGCGAAACAATGCCCATCGGAATTAGATAGCGCTTGTAACGAGCCAGTTCCTTGCGGTAGGCCCAGGCCCCGGACAGACTGGCCGGCCACAACGCCACCGAATTGCTGGCATTCGCGGTCACCGGCGGCACGCCGGCCGCCAGCAGCGCCGGAAAGGAAAAGAAGGTGCCGCCGCCGGCCACCGAGTTCATCGCGCCGGCAAGAAAAGCGGCACAAGCCACCAGGGCTATCTGCCATATGCTCATGCCGCCTCCGGGTGTACGAAATCGAGGACTCCGCGCAAGTCGGCACCGCTGCCGTGCGGCGCCACGCCGAGTTCCTCGAACGGCAGGCCGGCGCGGTTGACCCAGAACGTGACGTAGCCGAACCAGGCGGCGCCGCAGACGTCCCAGCCGTTGCCGGAGACGAACAGGATGTTCTTCGCCGACAGCCCGAACACGTCCGGCGCCAGTTGATAGGCTTCCGGCGCAACCTTGAACTTCTTCACCGTATCGACCGACAGGATGTGGTTGAATTCGCCTTCCAGGCCGGCTGCTTTGAGCGCCGCGGCCAGCATTTCCGGGTTGCCGTTGGACAGGATCGCAGTCTTGATGCCCTGCGACCGCAACTGCCGCAGAACCTCCGCAGCTTCGGGGAAGGCGGGCAGCCTGGCGTATTGCCCCATCAGTGCGCTGTGCGCTTCGACCGGCAGATCGAGTTGAAGCCGGCGGCAGGCATACACCAGCGCTTCCTGCGTCACTTGCCAGAACGGCTTGTACATCGAACACATGCTGCGCAGCTTGGTGTATTCGATCTGCTTGTCGCGCCACAGCGTGGACAAGGCGGCACCGTGTCCCGGGTACAATTTTTCCGCCAGTGCAGTGATCGAATACACATCGAACAAAGTGCCGTAGGCATCAAAAACTATCGCTTGAATGGTCATCGAAATCACCCTCGGCGCAACATGGGATGCTTGTCCTGGCATCGCCACGACGGTATGTACCATAGTATATTTAATCTAAAATCGCATAAACTATACCAAATATCATTTGATTTTTACGTTTTAGTCATAAGTGACGTTATATGAGCCGGTTTAAGCAGCTCGCCACTTTCGTCGAAGTGGTCGCCAAAGGCAGCCTGTCGGCCGCCGCGCGTAATGAAGGCATCGCACCGGCCGTGATCGGACGTCGGCTCGATGCGCTGGAGGCGCGGCTTGGGGTCAAACTATTACAGCGCACCACGCGCAAAATCGCACTGACCAGCGAGGGCGCGGCGTTCCTGGAAGATTGCCAGCGCATTCTGACTGAACTGGAAAACGCCGAGGCTGCAGTATCCGAACGCAGCATCAATGCCAGTGGGCATCTGTCCATTTCGGCGCCGGCCGGCTTTGGCCGCCAGCACGTGGCACCGCTAATTCCCTCATTCCTGACCGAGCACCGCAACGTCACGCTGACCCTGAATCTGAATGATCGCGTGGTCGACTTGCTAGGCGAAGGGATCGACGTCGCAATCCGCATTGCCCCCCTGTCGGATTCGACCATGGTCGGCCTCAAGCTGGCCGACAACAAGCGGGTGCTGGTGGCAGCGCCGGATTACCTGGCCCGGCATGGCACGCCGTCGGCCCTGGGCGACCTGGCACGGCACAACTGCCTGGCCATGAGCAGCGACGGCAGCCAGCGCGGTTGGACCTTCCGCCAGAACGGCAAGAATGTGACACTAAAGGTGAGTGGCAACATGGAGTGCAATGACGGCGAAGTGCTGCATGACTGGGCGCTGGCCGGCAAAGGGCTGGCGTGGCGCTCCATGTGGGAAGTGGGCGCGGCCATCGAATCCGGTCAATTGATGACCGTACTGGATGAATTTGCCGCACCGGGCAACGATATTTATGCGGTCTTCGTCCAGCGCCGCCACCTGCCGCTACGGATTCGTGCGTTTGTCGATTTCCTGCGAAAGGCCTACGCCAGAGCCGATTACTGGCGCAAAGCGTGACGGTATGGCGGTATCGCTCGCAATCTGCCTTCCCATAAAAAAATCCCCGGTGAACCGGGGATTTTTTTGCGCTACTCAGTCTATTTATTAGATAGGCTGGATGTTCGAAGCTTGCTTGCCTTTCGGGCCAGCAGTCACTTCGAAAGAAACGCGTTGATTTTCCTGGAGCGATTTGAAGCCGTTGCTCTGGATTGCCGAGAAGTGAGCAAACAGATCTTCGCCGCCTTCGTCAGGAGTGATGAAGCCAAAGCCCTTTGCATCATTGAACCATTTTACGATACCAGTTGCCATTACAATTCCTATTTCAGTTAAGTTGGGCAGACGCCCGTGAGATCGTTTGAACCAAGAAGGAATGACAGACTGATACTGCACTACTAACTCGAATTTCAACGATCCGGCTATTATATACCGATCGTGCACATAAAAGTCAAAATAATCAATAAAACCGGGTGCTGATGCATTGGTCGCTTTTTGCAGGTGGCCACACCGTTTTGTGCGCCGGTTAAACCATCAATCCTCTGTTGCAAAACCCGTTTATAGTCTAGTCGGCTCGTTGCTCGGCGTGTCACGGTATCGCGCCGGGCTTGACGTGCAACAAGCAAACATTGCTTCAGAAACACGATTGATTGCCGATAACAGCGTAGATGTCGTATACCGCAGACATGCGACTCAATACTGATTTTGTAGTTCTCGCCCCATAACGTGACAACGACCTCAATGGAGCGGCACCACGCATGCCCGCAAGCGACTTGAAAAACCGTCCTGCCCGTGCCTTGCCGGCATTGCTGTTTTTTGTCGCCCTGATCGCGGCGGTAATTATTGGTCAGCTCTGGTGGGCCAGCGCGCAGGACCGGCGGCTTTCCCTTGAATCGGAACAGGCCAATGCGCTGGTCGCGGTGCGCGGCCTGGAAGAACACGCCAGCCAGATCCTGCACGGCGCCGATCGCGCGATCGACGCCACCATCAAGGCGATGCGCAGCGACCACGACATCCTGGCGGATTCCGAAAATTTGCGGCAAATCCTGACGCGCGAACAGCAAAATACCGTTTACCTCCAGTCGATCCGCTATATAGACGTGAGCGGAATCAGCCGCGTCACTTCGTTTTCTCTCCCCAGCGCACCGGTCGATGTCAGTGACCGTCAATACATTCAATTTCTGAATGCGCATCCGCAGCGCAAGGCAAGTGCGATCGGGCACCCGGTCCAAAGCCGCTACGACGGCCAGTGGATCGTCCCGGTCACCCGCAATGTGTTTGACCTCGACGGTGTGCGGACCGGAATGATCAGCGCGTATATTCGCGTATCGTATTTTGAGGATTTTTATCAACGAGTGGCAAAAGACAACAGGGCCCTCGTTTCGCTGTATTCGAATAACGGCTTCATCCTGATCCGCTCACCCTTCGACGAGCGCGTCATGGGTCTGGATATATCGGCCTTTCCCTCCGTGCAAGGCATCAGCAAAGGCGCTATCGAAGGCTCATTCGAGGAACAGGCGCCGCTATTCGAGATGCGTCAGCATCTGTTCGCGTGGCGCAAGCTGGCCGATTTTCCAGTCACGGCAATTTATGCGCGCGACATGGCAGAGGTCCTGGCACCATGGAAGCGGCGCACCACGGACCGTATATTGTTTACCAGCCTGATCCTCGGCTGCATGCTGGCGCTGGCGGCACTGCTGGCGATCCAGATTCGCCGCCTGCAAGAGTCGGCCAACCACCTGAGCGCCAGCGAAAACCGCTACGAGACCCTGCTGGAGGGCGCCAACGATGCAATCCTGCTGTGGAATCGGGACAACGTCTACGTCGATTGCAATCAGGCAGCGGTAGCGCTGTTCGGAGTGAGCGACAAACAGCAGATCATCGGCCGCAAGGTGGGCGACTTTTCTCCGTCCGAACAGCCTTCCCTGCCATCATCGTCGCCGCAGAGCAGGCAAATGCGCATCGATGCCGCGTTGCGGGGCGAGCCACAGCATTTCGAGTGGGTGACGTGGCGCCATGGCAAACTGCATCCGAGCGATGTGACCTTGAGCCGCGCGGAAATCAACAACGAAACGTTGGTGCTGGCGGTGTTTCACGACATCAGTCTCCGTAAGCGCGCGCAAGCGTTGCAGAAGGGTCAAAACCGTATCTTGCACATGATTGCCGCCGGCGAAGACCTGAACGCCATCCTCACTGAAATTGTGCTGTTCGTGCAGCAACACGCACCGCACGCGTGCTGCGCGATCCTGCTGCTGGAAGAGGAGCAAAACCATTTTTCGTACGCTATCGGTCCGTCGATCCTGCAGCAGGCAAACGCCATCAAAGGCATGCCGGTTGCCATCGGCAATGGCTGCTGCAGCGAGACCGTGCTGAGCCGCTGCCCGGTCATCATCGAGGATTTCCGGGGCAGCGCAGAAATGGCCGGTCTGCAGCAATGGACCGGCCCACTCGATTTTGCCTCCTCTGGTTCGTGGCCGATCATGGGCAAGCGGGGCCAGCTGCTCGGCGCCTTTACGATTCTCTATGGGCAACGCCAGACGCCGGATGTCGAAGATATGCAGTTGGTCGGCATCAGTACCGATCTGGCGGGAATCGCGATTGAGAGCCGCAAGGCGGAAGAGCGGATTCTCCATCTGGCGCATCATGATGAATTAACCGGCTTGCCGAACCGTTTTCTGTTCATCCAGCATCTTGAGAAAGCGCTGGCGCATGCAGAGCGGCAGCACAACACGATTGCGGTCTTGTTTCTCGATCTGGATCGCTTCAAGAACATCAATGACACCTTCGGCCACGAAGCCGGCGATCGCGTCTTGCGCGCGAGTGCCGCGCGCATGCAGCAAGCGCTGCGCGAACAAGATACGATCGCACGCGTCGGCGGTGATGAATTCCTGGCGCTGGTCGAAGATTACCGTGACCCGCACAAGCTGGGTGAAATCGCCCAACGCCTGCTGACGGCGGCGGCGGCGCCCTTCGAAATCAATGGGCATGAATACCAGCTCAGCGTCAGCATCGGCATCGCAGCTTATCCGGACGATGGCCTGGATGCGCAAGCGCTGCTGAAAAATGCCGACATAGCGATGTATCGTGCTAAAACCACCGGCAAGAACAACTATCAGTTCTATTCGGCGGAAATGAATATCCACAGCGTCGAACGTGCGGCGCTGGAAGCGCGTTTGCGCAAGGCCATCGAGCAGCGCGAGTTCGTCGTGTATTACCAACCCAAGGTGGATGTCGAAAGCGGTCGGATCGTCGGCGCCGAGGCGCTGGTGCGCTGGCAGCACCCGGAACGCGGCTTGCTGTTCCCGGGCGAATTCATCACGCTGGCCGAGGAAGCCGGCCTGATCGGCGCGCTCGGGATGCTGGTGCTGGATATCGCCTGCCGCGACATTGCGGATTTCGAGCGCAACGGACAGTCGTTCGGCCGGGTAGCCATCAACCTGTCGGCGGCCCAGTTCAGCCAGGCTGACTTGCTGCAGCAAGTCAGCAAGACGGTCGCAGCATGGCAAGTTTCCCCGTCCAGCCTGGAATTCGAAATCACCGAAAGCATGATCATGTTTAACCGGGAACAGGCAATCCGGCTAATGGATGGCATCCGCGATCTCGGCTGCACGCTGTCGATCGACGATTTCGGCACCGGTTACTCGTCGCTGGCCTATCTGAAACGCTTTCCGGTCAACAGCGTCAAGATCGACAAGTCCTTCATCAACGACATCCCGCATGGTGCCAACGACTCCGCGATCGTGCAGGCGATCATCGCGATGGCGCACAGCCTCGAGCTGGATGTGACGGCGGAAGGGGTGGAAAACGCAATCCAGCTACAAGCCCTGCGCCAATTCGGCTGCGACATGTTCCAGGGCTTTTACTTCAGCAAGGCGGTTCCGGTGGCCGAATTCGCGGCGCTCATCGAAAACCAAAATCCGGAAACGCCGCACCTGCCTCGCCAGCAGCAGCTTCAAGGCAACGCCATCCCGACATAATTTTCCGCCAGCACGGTCGACGCCGCGCGCGAGCCGACCACGTACTCCAATTCCGAACGCTGCATCCGGTACTGGAAGCCCGACTCGTCATCCAGGCGATGCAACATGGATGTCATCCACCACGAAAAATGTTCCTTGCGCCAGATGTGGCGCAGGCAGGTGGCCGAATAGGCCTGCAGCAAGTCGTCGCGCCCCGCTTGATAGCGCGCCGCCAGCGCCGTGGCCAGCACCTTGACGTCAGCCAGTGCCGCATTCATACCCTTGGCGCCGGTCGGCGGCACGATGTGGGCGGCGTCGCCGGCCAGGAACAGTTTGCCGTACTGCATCGGTTCGGCGACAAAGCTGCGCATCGGCGTCACGCCCTTTTGCAGGATCGGCCCTTCGTTCAGCTTCCAGCCGTCGTCGGTTTCGAGGCGGGTATGCAGTTCGTTCCATATGCGGTCATCCGACCACCGCGTCAGATCCTCGCTCGGCTTGCACTGTAA
>DATJCV010000114.1:0-6091 GCA_035497775.1 Burkholderiaceae bacterium
TCTGGCAGCCTGTTGCAGCCACCTGGTAGTGGCCCATTGTAGGAACGGCCCGGCTGCAACGCAATCAGACGACTCAGGAAGAGCGTGTAGGAGAACGACTACCTGCCGTGATCGACGGCACCAACGGCGTCGTAGACCACTCTGATTGTTTCCAGGCACGCCGCCGAGCACGTATCATCGGGCAAGCTGGTGTTGCCGGCAGCCCGTGTCAATCTTGGGAAATTTGGAATGAAAAAAAACAGTTCGCGCCCGATACCGCTGTATGTCGTGATCCTGTTCGTGGTGTGCCTGGTGACCCTGGCCGGCAGCGCGGTCACCAATCATCAGAATTTGCAAAAACTGAAACAGAACAATGACTGGATGGAGCACAGCTGGGGCGTTACCGATCGCCTGAAAAACGTCAACCTGTTGATCATGGGCGCGGAAGCCAGTCTGCGCGGTTATTACCTGACGGGGAATCCGGTGTATCTCGGGTCCTGGAAAACCGCCAGCCAGGACCTGGCCGCCGAGTTCAGTGCGCTCGAAGCGCTGTTTGTCGAAAATCCCGCGCAGCAGAAGAACCTGGCGCAGTTGCGCATGCTGTGCGAGCGCAAGTTGCGGCAATTTGCAGAAAATAATGCGCGCTTTGACGAGGCCGGGCTGGATGGGCTGGTGAATCTTCTCAAGCGCAGCGAAGGCGCGCAAATCATGGATGAAATCCGGCTGCTCGACGTCATCATGGAGAAAGAGGAAGACGAGTTGCTGGGCGCCCGGCGCAATCGCTTTTACCAGAATTACAATCGCTCGCTGTGGATCGGGAATCTGATCAATGGCGCCGCCATACTGGTGCTGATGCTGTTTTTCCAGATGATTCAAACCGGCTTCAAGAAGCGGCGCGAGATCGAAATGGCGCTGCAGGCGGCCAACGACAACCTGGAATCGACCGTCTTGGCACGCACCGAGCAGTTGTCGGTGCTGTCGCGACATCTGTTGAAGGTATCGGAACAGGAAAAGGCCAGGTTGGCGCGCGAACTGCATGACGAACTGGGCGCGAATCTGACCGCGATCAGCATGGAACTTGCCATCGCGACGGAAAAGGTGAAGGCGACCGATTCCGGCATGTCCGATCAGCTGTCGCGCGCGAAACAGGGTCTGCTGGAGGCATTCAATATCAAGCGCCGTATCATCGAAAACCTCCGTCCCAGCATGCTGGACAATCTGGGCCTGGCCGCATCGATGCAAAACCATTATGAGGAAACCACGCGGCGTGCCGGCTTGGCGCTGAGCCTCGATATCGCCGAAGATTTTGACGACATCGACCCGGAGGTGTCGATCGCGCTATTCCGTATTGCGCAGGAAGCGCTGACCAACGTGATCAAATATGCCCAGGCCGCGCGGGTACAACTGACGCTGCGCTACGCGACTTCCCGCCTGTGGTTGCGGATCACCGATGACGGCATCGGTATTCCGCAGGACGCGTTGAGCAAATCAAAAACCTATGGCTTGCTTGGCATGCGGGAACGCGCATTGCTGGCAGGCGGCAGCCTCTCGGTCAAGCCCGGTGCTGGCGGTGGCGGCACGGTGATCGAGGTTTCGATTCCGCTGGCGCGCGGCGAGCTGGCCGCGCATGGCGAGACAGCAAGCGCCTGAGGCAGGGTGGGAGGAAGGCCGTGATCGATCCGGAATGCAAAAAAACCCGGCAACTGCCGGGTGTTGTCGTTTGCCGGCTATCCGCGCCGGCCGCTGATGATCTGAACCAGGAACATCACCAGCGCCACGACCAGCAGTATGTGAATGAAGCCGCCGATGGTGTATGAACTCACCAGGCCCAGCAGCCACAATATCAACAAGATGACTGCGATGGTATGCAGCATAGGACTATCCTTTCATCGTTCCGTCCGCGTCCGTTAGGCGTTGATTGATCGCCGCGGTACCAGATACACAAAGCCGCCGTGCGCGCCGCCTTATTTTTTCTTGCCGACTTCGTTGCCAATCAAGCCGCCTACTGCGGCGCCGCCAACCGTACCGAGCGCACTGCCGCCGGTCAGCACCGCGCCACCGACCGCGCCGATGCCCGCCCCCGCGACCGCGCTCTTGTCCTGGTGGGTCATGCCGGCGCAAGCGCTCAAGCCCACGACTGCAGCTACGGCTGCGCTTTGCAATGCAAGTATGTGGATCGATCTCATGCTTGTCTCCTTTTCTGGTTTGGCTGGACTAGTCCAGGTCATGCAGCGTCATGCGTCATGTGCCGTCTGCGGAACTACTTGGTGCGAATGTCGTTCTTGACATTTTTTACGCCGGGGACCGCCCGAGCGACTTCGGCCGCCTTGCCGATCGATTGCCGGTCCGCCACGAAACCGCTCAACTGGACGGTGCCCTTGTAGGTCTCGACATTGATTTCAGTGGCCTTCAGAGACGGATCGTTCACGATCGCCGCCTTTACTCTGGTGGTCACCACGGCATCGGATACATACTCGCTGGCGTTTTCCTGAGTCGCGGTGGATGCGCACCCCGCCAGTACCATCATGGTGGTTCCGATAAAAAGCACGCCAAGCCGTTTTGTGATTGAGTTCATTTTTTCCTCGTAAACATGTTTGACTGCATTGGCCGGCCGTCTCGCCCGGCGTGCGGCAGGCATGCGCCCGCCCTTGCCTGGCCGTCAGTTGGTGTTACTTGCCGTAGCGGGACTTGGCCGACAGCAGGCAGTTCTCCTTCGAAGCGCCAGCGAGGCTGTCGCATTTTTCGATCGCTACCTTGTAGTTGGCATCGGTCTTGGCTTCCGTCATATCCGTGCGCGCGTTCGTGATTTTTTCGCCGCCCTTGGCCTTGGCGACTGCAGCCTCCTTGGCGGCCTTCGCTTCCTTCACGCACACGTCTTTGGCGTTGCCGGCCTGGTCATCGCACCTTTCCTTGGCCACCTCGTATTCGGCATCGGCAATATCGACCATGGCCTTGCTATGGGCCTTGGCTGTATTTTCATAGCTGGCCTTGGCTTCGGCTTTGGTGCGCGTACGGTCCAGCTTGGCTTCTTTCACGCAGACGTCTTTGGCATTGCCACTCAGCGCATCGCACTTGTCGGCAGCGATCTTGTACTCGCTGTCCGCCCGTGCCTGGGCAGCCTGGTAGCTGTCTTTGGCCGCATTGTCAGCCGCAAAAGAAGCCGCGCACATGGCCAGCGCGGCGGTGGAAATCATGGTCGCTATCAGCTTGTTTTTCATGGCATATCCTTTCTGATTGTTGTGCAAAGGTCGCACGAGTTGCGCGCGGCGGCGCACTTGAGATGGCCGTGGCGATCAGAGCCGGTAACTTTTATTCCGCTCTTCGAATTCCTTGAGCTGCTTCTCGGCCTCGTCCTTGCCGATGCCATAGGCTTCCTGTACTTTGCCTGACAGTCGTTCGCGGTTGCCGGCAATGACGTCGAGCGTGTCATCGGTGAGCTTGCCCCACTGCTCTTTGGCCTTGCCTTTGAATTGCTTCCAGTTGCCTTCGACGATATCCCAGTTCATGGTGTTTTCCTTTCGATCGGTGTCGGTGACGGGTTGCGCTTGACCCACCGTGAAAACAGGCCGATGGATCATGTGTCCCGCATGCCGCGCATCGCGGTTGGGAGCGCTTGTTTGGTTGCCCCCAACCATGGAAAACATCGTAGCAGCGGCAACAATATTGCCGTATAGGACAGCAGAGCCTTGGCGTGTAGGACAACAGGAAGCGATTGCCGCAGGCGCAGCAGTAGGCGCATGACGGTGCGCAACGATTGCGGGATGTTGGCCGCCCGCGCCATACTTATAGGATGGTGATGGCGACCTTCCGCTTCTATGAAGAGTTGAACGATTTCCTGCCGCCCAGGTGGCGCGGGCGCGAATTCGATTGTTCCTGCGCCAGGGCGGCCACCACCAAGCACATGATCGAGGCGCTGGGCGTTCCCCACACCGAGGTCGAGATGGTGCTCCTCAACGGCGAATCGGTCGGCTTCGGCCGGGTGCTGAAGGAAGGCGACCGCGTGGCGGTCTATCCCAAGTTCGAAGCATTCGACATCAGCACGCTATTGCGCGTGCGTGATCATCCCCTGCGGGTCGTGCGCTTCGTCGCCGATGCGCATCTGGGCGCACTCGCCCACCTGTTGCGCATGGCCGGTTTCGACACGCTCTACGACAACCACTTTCTCGACGGTGAGATTGCGGCCATCGCCGCGCGTGACGGCCGCATCGTGCTTACCCGCGACCGCGAACTGCTCAAGCGGCGTGAGATCACGCATGGCTGCTACGTGCGTGCGCTGAAATCGCCGCAGCAGCTGCGCGAGATTTTCGATCGTCTCGACTTGGCGCGCAGCGTACGGCCGTTTACACTTTGCCTGTACTGCAACACGCCATTGCGTGTGATTGACAAGGCGCTGGTGCAGGAGCGCGTGCCGCCGGCGGTGCGCGTGCTGCATACCCACTTCAGCACCTGCGACGCCTGCCAGCGGGTGTACTGGCAAGGCTCGCACTGGCGGCGCATGCGCGTGCTGCTGGATGGCGCGATGCCGTCGCTCTGACCGGTGTACTCAAACCGTTGCCTCAGCCCGGTTTCAGTACGCCGCATCGGCCACTACCATCAGCGTCGAACTCGGCTTTGGCCGCGACTTCAGCGTGCGGCGCATGTTCCAAGAGGTGACGGCGCTTGCTCCAATGGAATATCGTTACGGGGCCGCACCGTGATCTTCGTTCATATCGGAATCTGACCAGGAGCAGCCTGTCACGCCTTCCTCAGGTAGCAGGCCTTGAGCATGAAGCTGCCGCCATCCATCTTGCAATCGACTTCATGGTCGCCGCCGACCAGGCGGATGCTCTTGATCCGGGTGCCCTGTTTCAGCGTGATGGAGGAACCCTTCACCTTCAAATCCTTGATCAGCACCACCGCGTCGCCGTCGCTCAGCAGGTTGCCGTTGGCATCCTTCACGATGATCGCGTCGGTCTCGTCCGCGGCGCGTATGGCTTGCAGCGTCGGCCACTCATGGCCGCAGTCGGCGCAAATCGTGTTGTCGCCGTCCGGGTAAGTGTTTTCCATTCCGCATTGGGGGCAGGGTGGCAGGGTCGGCATGATTTCTCCCGGTATGCAAAGGCAGGGTTGACAAGGGCCGAGAGTATAACCGTGCCGGCGATGCCAGCGGCACCGTGGCGGCCGGGTTCAGGCCAGGCTGCGCCGGTGCACGCGCAAAAAACGCTTGAAATCCAGGTAGCTGGCGATGAATCCGGCGCGGTAGCCAGGTAGCGAGGCAAAGTGCGGATGTTCGTGTCCGCGGCGCGCGGTACTCAGGAGCGCGCTGCGGTAGATGCGTGCGGTCTGTGCGCAAAAATCGAGGCCGCGCTCCAGACCGTCGCGCTCGCACACCAGCGTAATGCGCTGCCACTCGCACGGGTATTGTTCGGCGCTGGCCAGAATCATTGCCGCCACCTCCCGGCCCCGGCGGCGTGGCGCGCCGTCATGGCTGTTTGCGCAGCCAGCGCGTGATGAGTTCCAGCGTAGTGTTGCCGCGCGCATCGGCGCGCAGGTTGGCCACGTCGCGGTGCCGTTTCGGCAGCGGCGGCCGGGCCGGCGTCGGCGCGAATAGTGGCACCGAGGATGTCGCGCAGGAAACAGCTGTCGGCTCGCTCGACGGTGTTTCCGGCCAACGCGCTGGTTGGCGTGGCGCGAATCGGCTGCGCAGCTCATACAACGTAAAAATCAGCTTGTACATGAAACCCTCCATCGCGGGTTGCGGGCCACATGGGCAGCGGCATTCTGACGGCCGGCGGCTTGTGGCATGCCAATCCGGGCCAACGGTGCGGTGCGTCGTGACGAATGCCGCCGGCTACACCACCAGAATAGGGGATAGCCGCCGCCATCGACATGACCAAAGTCATTCCGGTGCGCGGCCTCGGGTGGCTACTCTGTACTCATGTGTTCCGGCGTGGCGCAGCTTGACAGAGCGCAACACGTCCGTGGTTTCAACAGAGGGAGAGGCGCCATGCCGCAACACGTGATCGAATGGCAGCGCGAGCACGCCGATTTTGTCCGCCTGCTGGAACTGCTCGAAGCCCAGGTCCAGCTGTTTCAGGGCGGCCAACGGCCAGACTATGACTTGATGCTGGAT
>DATJCV010000115.1:0-7737 GCA_035497775.1 Burkholderiaceae bacterium
CATGGTTTTGAGGGGCCGCGTGCCGCGATTTTGCGCAAAGCCTTGGCTTTGCAGGGTTTCGAGCGGCACCATAGGCGCAGATCGGCCGTTTTTCGGCGGTTTGGGCTGGAGTCGCGCCCTTGAGCGCCGACGACGAAAACCGCTTCCGTCCGAAGCCCGGCCGCATCCGATCCGACACGCCGAAGGCCGGCAAGACCAAGAGCTTTTTCACGCAGGTCAGGAAGATCACCCGCCAGCATCAGGCGGCAGCCTCACGCGATCCTTCCATGCCGTCATCCGCGCGCCCGTCATCGCCGGGGCGGTCTCGCGCCATGGCCGCCAGCGGCAAGGGCGTGAAGCGCGGCCGGGGCGCGAGCTTCGTGCGCGCCCGGAACATATCCGGCAACTGGCATCATCGCCAGCCGGGCAGCCGCCGCGTGATCGTCAAGCAGCGCAGCGTCCGGGCCGCATGGAAGGGCGGCCGTGCCCGCGCGCATCTGCGCTATGTCCAGCGTGACGGAACCTCGCGCGACGGCGAACGCGGCCAGCTCTATTCGGCGCATGAAGACCGCGCCGATGGCGACGCCTTCCTTGATCGTGGTCAGGATGACCGCCATCAATTCAGATTCATCGTCTCGCCCGAGGATGGCGCGGAGCTGTCGGACCTCACGGCCTACACCCGCGATTTCATGAAACAGGTGGAAGGCGACCTCGGCACGAAGCTGGATTGGGTTGCCGTCAATCACTACAACACCGGCCATCCCCATGTGCATGTCATCGTCAACGGCCGCGATGATACGGGCGGGGATCTAGTCATCAACGGCGACTATCTCGCCAACGGCCTGCGCGAGCGCGCCAGCGAGCTTGCCAGTCTGGAACTCGGCCCCGTTACCGAGATTGAGCAGACCCGCAAGCTGTCCGCCGAAATCGACCAGGACCGTTTCGCCCGCATCGATCGCGCCATGGCCGAGGAAGCCGATGCCCGTTTCGTCGACCTGCGCCACGAGCCGGCAGCGCCGAGGCGGCAGTTCGAGCGAACGCTACGCCTGCGCAGGCTCGCCAAGCTGGAGAAGATGGGGCTGGCGACCGAGCACGCGCCCGGTGTTTGGGAATTGAGCAAGGACATGGAACCGGTCTTGCGCGAGTTGGGCGAGCGGGGCGACATTATCCGCACCATGCACAAGGCGCTTGGGCCGCAGGGCGGCGAACGCGATCCCATGAGCTTCCAAATCCATGACGGAGCGCCCGAGACGCCCATCGTCGGCCGCGTCGTGGACAAGCACCTGTCCGACGAGCTGGGCGAGAACCTGACAATCGTGGTGGACGGGATCGACGGCCGCACACACCACATTGCCGGCATCGCGCCCGAGCGGCTGGAGGACGCCCGCATCGGCAGCGTCGTCCAGATCGGCCCGGCCGAGGCGGCAGCCCGACCGTCCGACCGCACCATCACCGCCATCGCCGAGGACGGCATCTATCGGCCGAGCCGTCATCTGGAGCAGGCGAAATTCGAGGGCCGCGTTCCCGGCGGCGACTATGAGGGCTATATCGATGCCCATGTCCGGCGGCTGGAGGCGCTGCGCCGGGCCGGCATCGTCGAGCGCATCGACGCCGACCAATGGCGCATCCCAGATGATCTGGTCAGCCACGCGGCTGATTACGATGCCGGCCGCGACCGGCAGGCCAGCGTTCGCGTGCTTTCCCCGGTTGATCTGCAAAGGCAGATACGTTCGGACGGCGCGACATGGCTGGACCGGCGATTGGTCCATGGCGAAACGGCCGACCTTGCGCCGACCGGCTTCGGGCAACAGGTCCGCGAAGCCATGGACCAGCGCCGCGAGCATCATATCGAACAGCGCGACGCTACGCGCAACAGGGACGGCCGCATCTTCTACCGGCGCAATCTTCTCGCCACCCTGCGCGAGCGGGAAGTTGCGCGCGCCGGTGCGGAGATGGCCGAGGGCAAGGCGCTGCCGTTCCGCGCCGCCAAGGATGGTGAGAGTGTCAGCGGCAAGTTCACCGGGACTGTCCAGCTAACGAGCGGCAAGTTCGCCATCGTGGAAAAGAGCCACGAGTTCACCCTTGTCCCGTGGCGGCCGATCATCGACCGCCAGCTCGGCCGCGAGGTCGCGGGTATCATGCAGGGCGGTTCGGTGTCGTGGCAGTTAGGGCGGCAGCGGGGGTTGGGGCTATAGGAGCCAACGATACCGCATTGCAACGCAACAACTAATTCGATAAGAGCTGCTATTCAATTTCGTAATCGTGGAGCCATCAGCATGGGAAATTCCAAGTCAGCAGACAAGTAAGCCGCAACATCAGAATTGTTGTTGCGGCGCTCTGTAAGACCAATCCCATCTGATTGCTGACGAGCAGACGCTGCCCGGTATCCTTAATCGAGCGGTTGATTCGTCATGACCACCACACGCCCCGCGTGGGCCTATACGCTGCCGGCAGCCTTGCTGCTTATGGCTCCCTTCGACATCCTCGCGTCGCTGGCGATGGATATTTATCTTCCAGTCGTTCCGGCGATGCCGGGCGTCCTGAACACGACTCCATCCATAATCCAACTCACGTTGAGCTTCTACATGGTGATGCTCGGTGTGGGCCAAGTGATCTTTGGGCCACTCTCCGATCGCGTCGGGCGACGGCCGATCCTGCTTGTAGGCGCAACGGCTTTCGTTGCTGCGTCTCTGGGAGCGGCTTGTTCTTCAACTGCATTAGCCTTTGTTGCGTTTCGTCTGGTTCAGGCAGTTGGAGCATCGGCCATGCTGGTGGCCACCTTCGCGACCGTGCGCGACGTATATGCCAATCGTCCCGAAGGTGCCGTCATCTACGGCCTTTTCAGTTCGATGCTGGCGTTCGTGCCTGCGCTCGGCCCTATAGCCGGTGCGCTGATCGGCGAGTTTTGGGGATGGCAGGCGATCTTCATCACACTGGCTGCACTGGCTTCGCTCGCACTCTTAAACGCCAGTTTCAGGTGGCATGAAACCCGACCGTTGGATCAGGCCAGAACGCAACGATCTGTTTTGCCGATCTTCGCGAGTCCGGCCTTTTGGGTTTACACAGGCGGATTTAGTGCCGGCATGGGCACATTCTTCGTTTTCTTCTCGACAGCCCCCCGTGTTCTCATAGGCCAAGCCGGCTATTCCGAGATCGGATTTAGCTTGGCCTTCGCGACTGTCGCGCTGGTCATGGTCACGACAACCCGCTTCGCAAAGTCCTTCGTTGCCAAATGGGGTATCGCGGGATGCGTAGCGCGCGGGATGGCGTTGCTCGTTTCCGGCGCGATCCTGTTGGGGATCGGCCAACTTTTCGGATCGCCGTCATTTTTCAGCTTCATCCTGCCGATGTGGGTTGTCGCGGTCGGCATTGTCTTCACGGTGTCCGTTACCGCCAACGGCGCACTTGCGCAGTTCGACGACATCGCTGGATCAGCGGTTGCGTTCTACTTCTGCATCCAAAGCCTGATAGTCAGTATCGTCGGGACATTGGCGGTGACGCTGTTAAACGGCGATACAGCGTGGCCCGTGATTTGTTACGCCACGGCAATGGCAGTGCTGGTGTCGTTGGGGCTGGCGCTCCTTCGATCCCGTGATGCTGCCACCGAGAAGTCGCCAGTCGTCTAGCCGACGACTGGAAGCAAGCCCGCTCCGATGCGGCGCAATAATCATCGAAACCTTGTGAATGGCGGTATCCTGTCCGGCAAGATACCGCTCATTTCCCTTGTCCCGTGGCGGCCGGTCATCGACCGCCAGCTCGGCCGTGAGGTCATCGGCATCGTGCAAAGCGGATCGGTGTCGTGGCAGTTGGGGCGGCAAAGGGGCATAAGCCTCTAATCTGTTGTAGATGAACGCAGCCGCTCGAAACCAGCGATGAGGCTGTCGAGTCCGAAGTTGAACGCAGCATCCATGCCGTCTGTTTCCAACTCGTGAAACAGATCGTGCAGGAAGGACGACGGTGCTTGCTCGGACACATCTGGCCTGTCCGGAACTCTCTCATCGGCATCAGATGCCTGCTGCTCGAGAACGGAACCGACCACATAGTGACTGACCGCCCGGAGCGCCCAAACAGCGTGCTTCGGACCAAAGCCCGCCGCGCAGAGAAAGCGTATTTGTGTCTCGGCAGCGCCAAAATTCGGTTCTGTCGGTCGAGTGCCGGCA
Source organism: Burkholderiaceae bacterium (assembly GCA_035497775.1). GTDB lineage: Bacteria > Pseudomonadota > Gammaproteobacteria > Burkholderiales > Burkholderiaceae_D > DATJCV01. The sequence continues at coordinate 4,140 of DATJCV010000115.1, forward strand.
TGGATGCGCGCCCCGTCGCGATAATAGAGCAACGCCGTTCTGAAACTCTGGGCGTTCTCTTTCAGGAATAGCCGCCAGTCTTCGTTCTCTTCGGGTAGCGAGCGGGTGTGGCGTTCCGTCAGCATTGCCTCGGCCAGTGCGTCAAGCAGCGCGCGCTTGTTCTGGAAATGCCAGTAAAGCGCAGGCTGCTGAACCTTGAGGCGTTCAGCGAGCTTTCGCGTCGTCAGGTTGTCCATGCCAACCTCGTTCAGCAGCTCCAGCGCCGCTGCGATCACGGTGCCCTTGTCCAGTTTGGTCATTCACGTTCCTTCGCCAACGCTTGACAATTTATCACCGATAAGTTCTATGTCCATGTCCTTATCATTGATAAAGTCGCTCGCATTGAGCGGCGCTGGAGTTTCAGGTGCGCAGCTCTGCCATCATCGCCCTGCTGATCGTCAGTCTCGACGCCATGGGACTCGGCCTCATCATGCCGGTCCTTCCGACGCTTCTGCGCGAGCTTGTGCCGGCGGAGCAGGTCGCTGGTCACTATGGTGCTTTGCTGTCACTCTATGCGTTGATGCAGGTCATCTTCGCGCCCGTGCTTGGACAATTTTCAGATGCTTACGGTCGGCGTCCGGTGCTTCTGGCTTCCCTTGCGGGGGCCGCAGTCGATTACACGATTATGGCATCAGCGCCGGTCTTATGGGTGCTCTATATCGGCCGGCTCGTCTCCGGCATCACGGGCGCAACCGGAGCTGTAGCTGCCTCAACCATTGCGGATTCGACGGGGGAAGGTTCTCGCGCACGCTGGTTCGGCTACATGGGGGCCTGTTATGGGGCAGGCATGATTGCCGGGCCAGCACTTGGTGGTATGCTCGGTGGTATTTCTGCCCATGCTCCGTTTATCGCCGCTGCCCTTCTCAACGGCTTCGCGTTCCTGCTAGCCTGCATTTTCCTCAGGGAGACTCGTCGCGGCGATGGCGAGACCGGAAAGCCGGTTCGCATCAAACCATTCGTTCTGTTCCGGCTGGATGATGCATTGCGCGGGCTAGTGGCCCTTTTCGCAGTTTTCTTCATTATTCAACTGATCGGCCAGGTCCCTGCGGCCCTATGGGTCATATATGGCGAGGATCGTTTTCAGTGGAACACCACGACCGTTGGCTTGTCGCTCGCGGCGTTTGGAGCAACACACGCGATTTTTCAGGCGTTTGTTACCGGCCCTCTTTCAAGCCGGCTTGGAGAACGGCGCACGCTACTGTTTGGCATGGCTGCGGATGCGACTGGCTTCATTCTTCTGGCTTTTGCCACGCAGGGATGGATGGTGTTCCCGATTTTGTTGCTGCTTGCCGCCGGAGGTGTTGGCATGCCGGCCTTGCAGGCAATGCTTTCAAACAATGTCAGCAGTAACAAGCAAGGAGCTTTACAGGGAACGCTTACAAGCCTCACCAATCTAAGCTCTATCGCGGGACCGCTTGGCTTCACGGCACTCTATTCTGCCACCGTAGGAGCATGGAACGGTTGGGTTTGGATTTTCGGCGCGATCCTCTATTTAATATGTCTGCCAATACTACGCAGACCTTTCGCAACTTCATTGTGATTGAGTCATGGCGAATTGGTATGCGTAGACTTACGAGAAATGACGGATTAAATCCGTTGAGCAATCATCTCCTTTCGGGGCGAGTGCCAATGATGACCTTAGTTCACACTCTCGCTGTCGCCGAATATCTCAACTTCCGTCACGCCGCCAATGCGCTCGGCGTTGCACAGTCCAGCGTCAGCGCCCGCGTGAAGGCACTGGAAGAAGACCTCGGCATCCTCTTGTTCGAGCGTCATGCGCGCGGCGTTCGGCTGACCGAGGCCGGACGCCATTTCGTCGAGCGGATAGCCGTAGGTATTGACCAACTCGACCATGCGGTGAAAACCGCCGGCATGGCGGCAGCCGGAGAAAGCGGCCGGCTTCGTATCGGTATCCATGCCCTGATTCCGCATAGCTTCCTCGCAAAGCTGATCGGCCAATACCGCAAGGATCACCCCGATGTTGAAGTCGAGATCGCCGAAGGCCCGGCCCGTGAAGCGGTGGTGCAGCTTCGCGCCGGCAGGTTGGACGTGGCGTTCGTCGCGGGCACGCCCCAACCACCCGACTGCCATTCCCGTCGCACATGGACCGAACCGCTCTTGGCGGTGCTACCGGAACGGCATCCGCTCGCCAAGCGGTCAGCCGTCACATGGCCCGATCTGGCAGGCGAGACGTTCCTTGTCCGGCATGGCGGCACTGGACCGCAGGTTCATAGCCATATCATGCTACGCCATGCCGAGCGCTGGCCTGCGCCGTCGATCCTGCGCTTCGACGTGGGGCGTGGCACCCTTTTGTCCTTGGTCGGACAGGGCTTCGGCATCACCATCGTCGGCGCGGCCACGGCGCTGTTGCCGACAAACGGCATTGTCTTCTTGTCCTTCGCCGACGAGCCGGAGCCGGTCGCCTTCTCGGCTGTCTGGTCGCCGTCCAACCGCAGCGCGGCGCTTCGTAACCTGCTCAGCCTCGCCAACGACATGGGCCGGCAGGTCTGCACGAATTCAGTACTGCCACGGATAGCGAGGGCGTGAGCCGAAGTGGTCGCGGAAGCACCGTCCGGGACTGTTATTGCCATCGCCGGAAAGCGACACTTGCATTAACGCCGCCAAAGCCGAATCCGTTGGAAATGGCATGTTCCATGAGAACAGGCCGTGCAGATTGGCGAACCAGATCGATACCTACGGCAATAGGATCGGGGCTCTCCAAATTTCTCGTTGGGGGAGCGATTTGATCCCGTAAGGCGAGTATCGTGAAGATCGCCTCAATGCCGCCAGCGGCACCGAGTAAGTGCCCCGTCGCTGACTTCGTGGCGCTTACAGCTACATCATGATCGCCAAAAACGGATTTTATCGCGGCTATTTCTCCTCGATCCCCTACGGGGGTGGAGGTTGAATGAGCGTTCAGATGTTGAACATCGTTGGGCTTCAAACCGGCACTTTGTAGCGCGATTTTCATTGCACGGGCCGCGCCTCGACCGTCCTCTGGACCGGCAGTCACATGGTGTGCATCAGCGCTTGTGCCGTATCCTACCAATTCGGCTATGGGTTTGGCACCCCGAGCAAGGGCATGTTCCAATTCTTCTATGACGATCAGACCCGCCCCTTCGGACATTACGAAACCATCGCGCTCGGTGTCGAACGGCCTTGACGCCATTTCAGGTGTAGTATTGTAGCCGGTAGATAGTGCTCGCGCGGCAGCAAATGCCCCGAGACTAACCTTGTCAATGCACGCTTCTGCTCCACCGCACAGAGCGATATCGGCTTCGTTGGAGCGTATCAGCCGCGCGGCGTCTCCGATGGCCTGAACGCTCGCAGCGCAGGCGGTTACAGGCGTGCCAATTGGGCCTGTAAATCCATGCCTGATGGTAACGTGTCCTGCTGCAAGGTTGGCAAGAAACGACGGCACGGTAAACGGTGAGAGCCTCCGTGCTCCCCGTGTATCCGTTATGCGAACTGCCGAAGCGATAGCAGGAAACCCGCCTATACCAGAGGCGATAATTGTCGCCGTGCGCTCACGTTCGTAGTCGCTCGTGGGATGCCATCC
>DATJCV010000116.1:0-9176 GCA_035497775.1 Burkholderiaceae bacterium
GTGCGGCCGCCTTCGCGGATCGCAAAGCGCAAGCCTTCTTCCATCGCGATCGGGTTGATCAATTGCACCGTGATCGAGACGTTATCGCCCGGCATCACCATTTCCTTGTCCTTCGGCAGTTCGATCGAACCGGTGACGTCGGTGGTGCGGAAATAGAATTGCGGCCGGTAATTGTTGAAGAAGGGCGTGTGGCGCCCGCCTTCATCCTTGGACAGCACATAGATTTCGCCGGTGAAGTGCTTGTGCGGCTTGATGGTGCCGGGCTTGGCCAACACTTGGCCGCGCTCGACGTCTTCGCGCTTGGTGCCGCGCAGCAGCACGCCGACGTTGTCGCCGGCTTGGCCCTGGTCCAAGAGCTTCCTGAACATTTCGACGCCGGTGCAGGTGGTCTTTTGGGTGTCGCGAATGCCGACGATTTCGATTTCCTCGCCGACCTTGACGATGCCGCGCTCGACGCGGCCGGTGACGACCGTGCCCCGACCGGAAATCGAGAACACGTCTTCGACCGGCATCAGGAAGGTGCCGTCGATCGCCCGCTCGGGAGTCGGGATGTACGAATCGAGGGCGTCGGCCAATGCCAGGATCGCCGGCTCGCCCAGCGGCCCCTGGTCGCCTTCCAGCGCCAGCTTGGCCGAACCCTTGATGATCGGCAGGTCGTCGCCCGGGAATTCATATTTCGACAGCAGTTCGCGCACTTCCATTTCGACCAGTTCCAGCAATTCTTCGTCGTCGACCATGTCGCATTTGTTCAAGAACACGATGATGTACGGCACGCCGACCTGGCGCGCCAGCAGGATGTGTTCGCGCGTTTGCGGCATCGGGCCATCGGCCGCCGAGCAGACCAGGATCGCGCCATCCATTTGCGCGGCGCCGGTGATCATGTTCTTCACATAGTCGGCGTGGCCCGGGCAGTCGACGTGCGCGTAATGGCGCGCGGTGGTTTCGTATTCGACGTGCGAAGTGTTGATCGTGATGCCGCGCGCCTTTTCTTCCGGCGCATTGTCGATCTGGTCGTAACCCTTCGCTTCGCCACCGAATTTCTTCGACAACACCGTCGCAATCGCCGCCGTCAGCGTCGTCTTGCCATGATCCACGTGCCCGATCGTGCCCACATTCACGTGCGGCTTCGTCCGCTCAAACTTGCTCTTTGCCATTTTAGACTCCTAACGATTTGATGAGAATGTCCAGGCACGCGCCCGACGATTACCGACTTGCAGAAGAGATGAAACCCATGGCCTGAAACGCTCGCCCCAAACCTCTGGCACAACTGGAATTTCTGGTGCCCTTTACGTGGATTGAACACGTGGCCTCTCCCTTACCAAGGGAGTGCTCTACCACTGAGCTAAAAGGGCGTACTTGTTGCATTTCCCGCAGTCGCGCGCGAAACGCAACGACTGCCAAAACTGGAGCGGGTGAAGGGAATCGAACCCTCGTCATAAGCTTGGAAGGCTTCAGCTCTACCATTGAGCTACACCCGCGAGGGCCACCATTTCAGCCGCAAACCATTCACTTCCCGCCGCCGCCTAGGCAACTTCTGCCACGCGACGACTCCACCGATGCCTTGGTGGAGGGGGCTGGATTCGAACCAGCGTACTCGTAAGAGGGCAGATTTACAGTCTGCTGCCATTAACCACTCGGCCACCCCTCCGCAGGGAACCCCAAACTATAGGTTAGTCGATGTGGATTGTCAACAACAAGTAAGCGACGAAACGCAAATTTTATCACCCTGGGGTTCGCTCGCCAGCAGCCCGAATAGCCGTCCCGGAACCGGGCGTCGCTCGGCCATCCAGCGCGCCGGGCCGCGTGCTGATTGGCTGCCCCATCTTCAATGGTGGAGTATGTGCAAAATGCGACTGAATTCTTTGTGGGATAGAGGCTCAGCTGTGGGAGTATCTATCAAGCAAAGGAGGCCAAGATAGCTGAATCCGTGCGGCACGCACGACTGGCAACCGGCCCATCCCGCGCGCCAATCAGAAACGGGTCTCGCGCGCGGCGCGCAGGAAGCTATCCAGAATCGGCGTGCAATCCATCAGGTCGGCGCCGCCGGCTCGATGGAACTCTGGATGCCATTGCACCCCCACCACGAATGGTGCCTTGCGATAGCGGATTGCCTCGATGATATTGTCGTCGCCGGATACCGCCTCCACCGTCACGTCGCGTCCCAGTTCGCGCACCGCCTGGTGGTGAATCGAATTCACCAGATATTGATTCTGCGGCTTGAACAAGGCCGCCAGCGACGAACCTTGCGGGAAGCTGATCGGATGGTAGTTGCTGTCATACAGCTCATTCACATGCTCGATCGCATCCGGCAGGTCGGAGGCGATATCCTGGTACAGCGAACCGCCGAAAGCGACGTTGATCAGCTGGCAGCCACGGCAGACGCCCAGCACCGGCTTGCCGGCTTCGACAAATTCATGCAACAGCTCCAGCTCGTACATGTCGCGCGCGCGGTCGCCATTCCATTCGGGCCGGGTCGCGGTTTCGGCGTAGGTTTGCGGCGACACATCGGCCCCACCCTGCAACACCAGACCGTCCAGGTGGCGCGCATAGTCGCGCAGCCGGATATCACTGTGATGCAGCAAGCCGCGGTTGTTCACGGTCGGAATCATGAACACCAGCACGTTGCGCGACATGACCCATTGCGCAATCGACTCTTCCAGATATTGCAGGGTTTTGCCACGCAAACCCTTGGCGCCGCTTTCGGGATGGAAGATGCGCGCCGAAATGCCGATCTTCAGCGTGCGCCGCATGATACGGCGGCCGGTCTTGTCGGAAATCGCGCGCAGGCGCGCCAGCAGGAGCTTGCCGGTCGCAGTCCAGGAGCTCTCGCCGCCAGATGTCTGGAACTCGAAGGGCACGCCGGCGCCGGTCGCGGCTGAAGGGCTGCGCGCACGTTCCGCCTGACCGCCCGCCGAAGCTGCGGAAGTGGGTGGCGAGGACGGCACAGCAGCCGCTTCGGCGGCAGGAACGGTGCCGGGCGCGGCGGCGCCGTGCGCATCGGAGCTGGAATCGGGATCAGTAGCGCGGGAATCAGGCATAAGGCTCGGTCAATCTCGTTATTCGAATGTCGATAGACTGCGGAAAACAGCAAAGTATCCCGCCGGCATGGCCGCAGTATAAACCTGCAACTGACGCGGCACGGCCCGCTTCCACCCGACGCGAGCAGCACGTTTCGGGTATCGTTTATTGAACGACAACCCGCACAGCATGCCGACCAGACAAGAGCCATCTTGGCCGGTGCGCCTTGTGGGTTGGCCGCCCCGCTGAGCTTTGCCCAACGTACCGATCCACCCCATGGAACAAAACCTGTTGACGAATGCGCTGATTTACCTGGGCGCCGCGGTGCTGGCGGTACCGATCGCCAAGCGGCTCGGGCTGGGCGCGGTGCTCGGCTACCTGCTGGTCGGCATGGCGATCGGGCCGTGGGGATTGCGCCTGATCACCAACGTGCAGGACATCCTGCATTTTTCCGAGTTCGGCGTGGTGCTGCTGCTGTTCGTGATCGGACTGGAACTCGAACCGAAACGGCTATGGTCGCTGCGCCGTTCGATCTTCGGCTGGGGCGGCGCGCAGCTGGGCGCCTGTACCGCGCTGCTGTTCGGCGCCGCCGCGCTGCTCGGCGCCGACTGGCGCACCGCGCTGGTGGCCGCACTCGGCTTGTCGCTGTCATCCACCGCCATCGCCCTCACCACGCTGCAGGAGCGCAACCTGATGGCGACCTCGGCTGGCGCCGCCGGCTTTGCGATCCTGCTGTTTCAGGACATCGCGGCGATTCCGATGATCGCGCTGGAGCCGTTCCTGGGCGGCGCCGCCCCGGATCATGGTGGCGCCGGCTGGCTCGGCGCGCTCAAGGTAATCGGCGTCATCCTGGCGCTGGTGTTTGCCGGCCGCCACCTGTTGCGGCCGGTGCTGCGCATCATCGCCAACACCGGGATGCGCGAAATTTTCACTGCATTCGCGCTGCTGCTGGTGATCGCGGTCGGCCTGCTGATGCAATCGGTCGGCATGTCGATGGCGCTCGGCACCTTCCTGGCCGGCGTGCTGCTGGCCGATTCCGAATACCGGCACGCACTGGAATCCGACCTGGAGCCGTTCAAGGGATTGCTGCTCGGCCTGTTCTTCATCGCGGTCGGCATGTCAGTCGATTTCGGCGTGCTGCTGGCGCAACCGCTGCGGGTGCTGGGGCTGGTCATGCTGTTCCTGGCGCTGAAGATCGGCGCCCTGTACCTGCTCGCCAAGCTGTTCGGCATCCCGCGCGGACAGCAGGCGCTGTTCGCCTTCCTGTTGTCGCAGGGCGGCGAATTCGCCTTCGTCGTCTTCGGCGCCGCCGCCACCGCCGGCGTCTTCCCGCCGGCCACCGCGTCGCTGCTGGTTGTCGTGGTGGCGCTGTCGATGGTGGCGACGCCCTTGCTGCTGGTGCTGCACGACCGATGGCTGGCGCCGCGTTTTCGCCAGCAACGGCCGGACGACGCGATTCCGCTCCAGGACAACCCGGTGATCATCGCCGGCTTCGGCCGCTTCGGCCAGATCATCGGCCGTCTGCTGTTCGCCAACCGCATCGGCGCCACGGTGCTGGATCACGACCCCGAGCAGATCGAGCTGCTGCGCAAGTTCGGCTTCAAGGTCTTCTACGGCGACGCCACGCGCACCGATTTGCTGCATGCGGCCGGCGCCCTCAATGCGAAAATCCTGGTGGTGGCGATCGACGATGTCGACGACAGTCTGGCCCTGGTCGATGCGGTCCGGCGCGAATTCCCGCACCTGGAAATCCTGGCGCGTGCGCGCAACGTATCGCATTATTATGATTTGCTGGATCGCGGCGTCACCATCATCGAACGCGAGACCTTCGAGGCGGCATTGCAACTCGGCGGCAAGCTGCTGCAGGAACTGGGCTTCAGCGCATCGCGTGCGCAACAGGTGGTGCACAAATTCCGCACGCACAACCTGAAGACGCTGATGGCGGTGTACCCGCATTACAAGGATCAGGCGCAGATGGTGTCGATGCTGCAGCAGGGGCGGCAGGAGCTGGAGGAAATGTTCGCCCGCGACGCCGAAGAATTGAAGAACGCCCGGTCTGGCACGGAGGGCTAACGATGCGCGGCCACGCACCAGGACTGAATTGATGATTGACTGAGGGAGCAAGCATGCTGACGATTTACCACAATCCGCACTGTTCGAAATCACGCGAAGGGCTGGCGCTGGTGCAGCAGTTCAGCGCCGAACATGGGGTGCCGCTGCAAGTGGTCGAGTACCTGAAGACACCGTTGACGCTGGAACAATTGAGCGCGCTGCAGCGCCAACTCGGCGTGCCGGTGCAAGACATGGTGCGCGACAAGCAGCCGGATTATGAACGGCTCCAATTGGAACAGGCCGATTCTGCCGGCTTGCTGCAGGCGCTGGCCGAATGCCCGGGATTATTGCAGCGGCCGATCGTCAGCTACCGTGGACGCGCACTGATTGGCCGACCACCGGCACTGCTGTCCGCTTGGCTGCAGGAGTCTTAGTCGGCACTCACGGCACGGCCCGCTTCTTCGACGACCACCTGGTTGCGGCCGCCGCTCTTGGCCATGTAGGCGGCCGTATCGGCACGCGAAAACAGATCGAGCACCGATTCGCCCGGCACGTATTGCGTCAGTCCAATCGAGACGGTGACGCTGCGCGTCAGCCTCTGGTCCCATCGATAGCGCTCGACCTGGGCCCGGATACGCTCGGCGATGTGGAGCGCCGTCAAGAGCTCGGTATCGGGCAGGATCAATAGGAATTCCTCGCCGCCATAACGGCCGAAAACGTCGTTCCGCCGCACATTGGCCTGCGCCACGCGGGCAAACTGGCACAACACCTCGTCGCCGCCCAGGTGCCCGATTTCGTCATTGACGCACTTGAAATGATCCAGATCGATCAGTGCCAGGCACAGCTCGGAACCGGCATCGGCGGCGGCGCGCTTGTGCTGTTCCAGCGCGACGGTGGTGTAACGCCGGTTGTAGCAGCCCAGCATCGGATCGCGGCGTGCGTTTTCCTTGATGGTGACGATCTTGACACCAGCCCGAAACAACGCCTGGTCGGTACGCCGTACCCGCGCCGCCAGCAGCAGGAAGCCGGGCAACACCAATAGTAATAGCAGCACATGCAGCGACTCCGACTGCAGCAGGGCGGCGTCCTGCTGCTCCAGGTAGTGCGCAAATACCACTGCGCCAAAGCCTGTCAGCGCAACCGCCAGTAGCAGGAAAATCGTGCGCGCGCCAAGACGGTAGGTGCCAAAAGCGAGCGTCAGTAACAAGTAAGGACCGAACATGATATGCGTGGCCGGCGCCGCGTAGGTGACCGAGAGCAGGACCGCCAAACCGCACAGGATCTGTTCCGCCACCAGATTCCTGTCGCTCGCATGGCGATTCAAGCCGCTGGCAAAAAGGAGGAGGAAGATGCCGATCACGGCGGCACTCACCAGCGCCGCCGCCGCCAGCGTCGCTTGCGTCACCAGATCTCGCAGGCTGAACACCAGCAAGCCGAACAAATACAGCGCGGTAAAACCGGTCACGATCAGCAATTGCCGCATCGAGTTGCGCATTGAGCGGCTGCGGCCCCGGCGGCGCTCCGCCGGCGACGCGACAGCCGGCACGCTATCCATGTGGCTCGTGCGGCTTACTGGGCTTGGCGCGGCGCCGGCATTCGGGAAACTTTCCATTTTTTCAATCGCGGCCAATAACGTCAACATTGAACAGAAACCGTTGGAGTACGCGGCAACAATAAAGTTGCATGGAAGCATCGGCGCCAGCGTGGCGCATTATGCGGAATAAGGGTGATCAAGGTAATCCGCGGCCGGCAGCCCAGCCAGCTTCACGGGGCGGCGCTGCCGTCCGCGTCGCCCGGTTTCGACTTCAAGCTCGGCTCGACCGGGCGCATGCGCCATGCTGCAAACATCGCCGAGGCGCACACCAGCGTCACGAACCAGAAAGTTTCATCAAACGCGTGAATCCGCGCCGCGGCGTCGCTGGCGACATCGGTCAGGCTGACCTGATGCGCGGCGAGCCGCCATTCGAGTACGATCCCGGCCAGGGAAACGCCGATCGCGCCGCCCATCTGGCGCAAAAAACTGATGGCGCTGGCGCCCTGCGCGATCAGGCTGGGATCCAGTCCGCGCATCGATCCCAGGCTCAGCGCCGGCAACACGAAACCGAGGCCGGCGCGGCCGATCACGGCCCACACCGCCAGGGTCAGGAAGGTGGTGGCGGCCGAACCGCTGGTCATCAGTCCGAACGACAGGGTCAGCAGCCCGAGTCCGACCGTTACCAGCAGATGCGGCGACAAGCGGTCGGCCAGGCGGCCGGCGAGCGGAATTACGAGCGCCAGCACGATCCCGGCCGGCAGCAACACCAGGCCGGCGTGGGTCGGCGAATACTGCAGCGCCATCTGCATGTAGACCGGCAGTAAATAGGTGGAGCCGAACAAACCCATGCCGTAAATGAAAGCCACCAGCGCCCCCATCGTGAACTGGCGGTAGCGGTACAGCCGCATGTTCATCAGCGGCTGCACCGCCCGCCGCTGGTACCAGATGAAGCCGGCCAGGGCGGCGGCACCGAGCAGCAGCAGCGCGCCGCCGAACAGCGGCTCAGCCTGCAGATGCGTCAGCCCGTTCAGCACACCCACGGTGCTGACGCTGATCAGCAGCAAGCCTTTCCAGTCGAGCGCCTTGGTTTCACCCATCAGCGATGAATTCACCGGCAGAAAGCGGCGGATCAGGAACAGCACGCCGACGCAGAACGGCACCACCACGAAAAAAATCGAGCGCCAGCCAAACAGCTCGACCAGGAAGCCGCCGACCGAAGGCCCGATCGCCGGTGCCAGCACGACGCCGAAGCCGAACAGGCCCATCGCGCGCCCTTGCTCGTTGGGCGCGAAGGACCGCAGGATGATGATATTGGGAATCGGCTGCAGCACGCCGGCGGCCAAGCCTTGCGCCACCCGCATCGCCAGCAATAGCGCAAAATTGGAACTGAAGCCGCCGATGATGCCTCCCACCAGCAGCAGCAGGATGGCGCCGGTATACGTGCGGCGCAGGCCAAAGCGCAGCAGCAGCCACGGCGTGGCCAGCATCGATAGCGTCATGGCCAGCATGAAGCCGGCCGCGACCCATTGGGCGCTGGCCTGGCCGATCTGGAAATGATGGCTCAGATCCGGAATCGCGACGTTGACGATGGTCGACGACAGGATCGATGCCATGGTGCCGATCAACACCGTCAGCAGCACCAGCCATTTGTAGCGCGTGCCGTGGCGCGCGCGCAATTCTTCCAGGGTAGGCTGCATTCCACTCATATCGCAAACAAAAAAACCGGCGGCCGCCGGCAGGATTCAATGCAACAGTTTTGCCACCACGAACGCCAGCGCCGACAGCAGCACGGTGGAGGCGAACGGCAGCGACCAGACGCGCCCGAACAGCTTGAAGCGGACGTCTCCCGGCAAGCGCCCCACGCCCAGTTTTTCCAGCCACGGCAAGAGCGCGGAAAACACGATCAAGGCGATGAAAATCACCAACACCCAGCGGATCATGACGCTTTATCCATAAATACTCCCCGTAAAAAAACAAAATTATGGTCAATTACGCCCATAATTCCTGCGGCACGAAATATACCGGTCAGAGTATATGAAAAGACTGTCTGTCGCTTGCCTTAGAGGCGATGGCTGCGATCGTTGCGCTCGAATTCCGGCGCCAGCCGTAGCCCCTGGCCCACCACCAGCACCTTGAACAGTTCGCCCATTTCCGCCGGCGACAACAATTTCTGAACCGCGTTGGCCTGCGGCAGGTAACTCAGCGCGTCTTGCGGCGAGGTCCGCAGCAACAAATCGCCAATCCCGGCCGCCAGCAGGAAGCCGGCCTGGCCGCTGTAGCCCAGCACCTCCAGCCCGTGCTCGTGCGCAGTGCGCGCCATCGCCGTGAAATCAACGTGCGCGGTAATGTCCTGCAAGCCGGGCAGGTAGAACGGCTCACCGTGCGCATGATGCCGGTAGTGGCACATCAGCGTGCCCTCGCTGCGCTGCGGCAAATAATATTCATGCGCCGGAAAACCGTAATCGATCAGGATGGCGGCCCCTCCCCTCTTGCCATGCTCCGCGCCGGCCGCCAGCATGGCGGCCAGGGACGCCATGAAGCCGGTCGCCACCGCATGCACTTCGGTCAGATA
>DATJCV010000117.1:0-6319 GCA_035497775.1 Burkholderiaceae bacterium
TTGCGCCGTAGCCGTCATCTCCTTCGGTACGGACGGAAGTAAATATGACGGCGTAGTAAGGCGGGTTTGGTGTCTCGGCTATCGATGGCATGGGCTCTCGCTTTCCTGGCAGATGGACATTCAGCTTACCGTGGCGTGGCGCTCACCGGATCGCCGATCGCCGACGCGTACCGCGCGGGACGGCAGACGGACTATACGCCAGATGGGAGCGCCGCCGCCGGACACCAGCCTTGGCTTGAGCGGCCACGCCCACAATGCCGCTAAAATGGGTGGCGCACGATGCATCGTGCCTGCCGAATGCAGCGGGAGTGTTTGCCATGCCTCAAGCCCCTCGTCTGAGCCGCCGCCAGCTGCTCCTGTCCGCCGCAGCGATGGGAGCCGGCGTCCTGTTGCGCTCCCCGGTCGCAGCGGCGGCGCCGCGCGTCCTGACCCGCCCTATTCCCTCCAGCGGCGAAGCCCTGCCGGTGATCGGGCTGGGCAGCTGGATTACCTTCAATGTCGGCAACGACCCCGTAGCCCGCGATACCTGCGCCGAAGTCATGCGCGCTTTTTTTGACATGCAAGGCCGCATGATCGACTCTTCGCCCATGTACGGCTCATCGCAGCCCGTCATCGGCGCCGGTCTGAAGAAGCTCGGCATGCCGCCGCAAGTCTTCGCGGCCGACAAGGTCTGGATATCCTCGGGCGCGCGCGGCCCGGGCCAGATCGAAGCTTCGCGTCAATACTGGGGCATTCCCCGTTTCGATCTGCTGCAAGTCCACAACCTGCTGTCTTGGGAAGAGCATCTGCCAACCCTGTTTGCGATGAAGGCTGCCGGCCGGCTGCGCTATGTCGGCATCACCACCTCGGAAGGTCGCCGCCACGACGAAGTCGAACGGATCATGCGCAGCCAGCCGCTCGACTTCGTGCAGATCACCTACAACATCCTCGACCGCGAAGTCGAAACCCGCATCCTGCCGCTGGCGCGCGAGCGCGGCATCGCCGTCATCGCCAACCGGCCGTTGCGCCGGGGCGAACTGATCCAGGCCGTGGCACGCCATCCGCTGCCGCCGTGGGCGGCTGAAATCGATTGCGCCACCTGGGCGCAATTCCTGCTCAAGTTCATCGTCTCGCATCCGGCCATGACCTGCGCCATTCCGGCGACCTCCAGCGTCGCCCACGTGCGCGAAAACATGGGCGCCGCGCTCGGCCGCCTGCCGGACGAAGCCATGCGCCGCCGCATGATCGCCCATGTCGAGCGGCTCTGATGTCCGAGTGGTGGACTTACACGCCGTCGGATTTCCTGCTGTTTTCAGCGCGCACCTACTATCGTCTGTTCGAGCTGTACAACCGCGACGTGTGGCCGGCCCAACTTGTTGCGCTCGCGCTCGGCTTCGTCATCCTGGCGTGCCTGTTCAGCAATGCGGCTTGGCGTGGAAAGGTGGTGACGGCGATTCTCGCCGCCTGCTGGCTCTGGGTCGCGTGGGCATTTCATGCCGAGCGCTATGCCACCATCAATTGGGCGGCGCATTATTTCGCGATTGGTTTTGCGGTCGAGGCGCTGCTTCTGCTCTGGTTCGGGGTCGTGCGGACTGGCATGGCATGTACACCGGCATCAACCCCGCCCCCTATCGCCGGCATCAGCCTGTTTCTGTACGCGCTCATCGTTCAGCCGCTGATCGGCCCGATGCTGGGCCGGCCGTGGCTGCAGCTAGAACTCTTTGGCATGGTGCCGGACCCGACCGCAGTCGCCACGCTCGGCATCCTGCTGGTTTCGGGGCGCCGGCCACCGTGGCTGCTGATGGTGATTCCGATCGTTTGGTGCATCATCAGCGGCGCCACGCTGTGGTCGATGGGATCTAAAGATGCCGGCGTGATGCCGGTCATTGCATTGCTGGTGGTGGTGTTGCTGGCCATTCGGAAGGTACTGGCCCGACGGTCCGACTGATTCAGCGAAAACATAATCCAGGCCAAAATACGGTATTCGTGAAAGGTCGAGTTCAACCCTCTGCAGCCAGAGAGGGTGCAAAAAGCCACCAGTCAACTGCAGCCCGACTGAGAGCTGCTAGTCGCCAGGCGATGCATCAAATCGAACAAAATCACCAAAAATTTCCCGAAAGACTCAGGCGAGGCATGTTCTACAGCCAGGCTGTGTTGGCCCCCTACCGCGCTCAAATGACATATCCATCCGAATAGTTCGGCGTCGTTCCGTGCGGGTAAAATCATCGAGCAGGACTCGATGGAAAAGGCAAGTCGAGCCGAATCTACGCGGCGCACCACCTCTGCGACAATTACTTCACGTTTGGCCCAGGCGCGAATTGCCACTTCGCGTTCGGAAGACATGTGTGCCGTCATTTCCAAGTAACGCCCCAGACGCTCGCGCACATCGTGGCAGTCAGCGATGGAGGAAAGGACGCGGACCGTGTATTCGTTTTCCCATTCCGCAAGAAGAACCCGTACAAACTCGGCCCGATTGGCAAAGTGGTGATAGAAAGAACCGCGTGTCACACCGAGACGCCGAGCCAGACGTTCAACCGAAATCCCCTGTGCGCCATTTTCATCAAGCAGTCGCAAGCCCGCCGTAATCCAATGCATGCGCTTGTTTCTGTCTTTTGCCATATCCACTCCGAAAACATACAGGCTGTGTATGTTAATGACTTATCACTTATTGTGTCCGGACGATGCCAAGGAAAGAACTGATCGATTAGGCAAACAAATACAAGGACGACATGAGGATACTTATTGCGACGGCCGGTAGCCACGGTGATGTACTGCCCTTCATCGCTCTGGGCAAGGAATTGTCGAGGCGCGGATATGAGATCTATTTCTATGCCAATCCCGTATTCGCCAAGCATGTTGCAGATGCGGGTCTACGCTTCCGCCCGGTCAGCACAGCCCAAGCATACGCATCGCTGTTCAGCGAGGTGGTCGACGATAACTCCCGACAGGCATTCAAGCGTGTAGCTCAGGAACTGGAAACGCTGAGCCGCGAATACTACACAGCGATGAAAGCCGATCTTATCCCGGGGCAAACAGCGGCCCTCGGCGGATCGTTGCTGTTCGCGCCACGCCTGCTCTCGGAGACCGATTCGATACCATGTATCACTGTGCATCTTGCTCCCTCGATCGTCCGCTCGGATTGCCATCCAGCTCGCCTCGATGCGCGATGGATCAAGGCCTCAACACCAGCGATCATCCGACAAATAGCCTGGTGGCTGCTGGATCGGTTCTATGACTCCTCGATTACCACTCCTCTCAACAAGCTACGTGCCGAACTTGGCCTGGTTCCGCTGAAACGGATTTTCCAATCATGGATTCACGAAGCAGACCGTGTGATCTGCCTGTTTCCTGATTGGTTTGCCACCCCCCGGGACGACTGGCCACGGCAAATCGTTCTTTCAGGCTTTCCGCTTTACGATCATGGAAATACACAAGCACTATCCCCCGAAGTACTTCGCTTCATCGAAGCCGGATCGCCACCGGTTGGAATCTCGGCCGGGACCGCGACAGCCAATTCGCATGAATTCTTCCAGACGTCGATAGCTGCCTGCAAGACAGCCGGGTTGCGCGCAATATTGCTCTCGCCGTTTTCGGAGCACATTCCAAAAAATCTGCCAGAGGGCATTATTCACGTGAACTATGTACCCTTCGGGAGTTTACTTCCCCGACTGGCTGCCTTCGTTCATCATGGCGGCATCGGCTCCACCAGCCAGGCACTCCGCGCTGGCATACCCCAACTTATACGTCCCGTTGCCTACGACCAGTTCGATAACTCGGCCCGAGCCATGGAGCTAGGCGTTGGGCGGGAATTGCTGGCCAAACAGTACAAGACGCAAAACGTCGCAAAAGTCCTCACAATATTGACTGGCGACCCAGCCATCAAGCGACGCTGCGAGGAAGTATCGAAGCGCTTCGGGAAAAATGACGGTATCGCGACGGCAGCCGATTCCATCGAAAAAACCCTGCTTCATAGCAAAACGCATGGCGTCTTTGACCGCACAGCGGATGCTCTTGTGGCGAGGGATAGAATGTCCTGATCGAGCGTCAATGTCCGCTATGAACGGTTTTCTTGAGTGACTGCTTGTGGTCGATTCTGGTGAAACACATGGGGACGCTGGAAAATAGCCGCCCACCGTTTCAACTAGAAGCCAAGGGCCGTATCGAAGGAATCATTCGGCGCAGACGTCAGTTGCGTCGGCGCGGCTTTCCTGGAAGGCGCATTGCGCCACATCCAAAACGAAAAACAGAGAGTATAGGAAAATATCTCCCTGTTTTCGTCCGATAGATCGCGCGATCTATAGGAGTATATGAATCACCGCAGGCCTTGGCAGCATCCGCCTACAAATTCGGCACCAGCCAGCGATTCGAGCAGGATCGCCGAATAGTCGTCGAAGGCATCGCGGAAGCGCTGCGCTTGCGGCCGCTGATCGGCCCGATGCTGGGACAGCCGTGGCTGCAGATGCAGATTTTTGGCATTGCCCCGGACGCGAGCGTGGTCGCCACGCTGGGCATACTACTGACCACGGGATACCGGCCCCGCTGGCTGCTGATGGTCATTACGAGCGTTTGGTGCTTGATCAGCGGCGCCACGCTTTGGACGATGGGATCTCAGGATGTCTGGCTGATGCCGGTCGTTGCATTGCTGTCGGCGCTATTGGCTGTTCGGAAGGTGCTGATACCGCGACCGACTGATTTGACCAATAATGGTTAGGGCCGAATCCGGCCCTCAACTACCTTTCAGCAAGCCGGAAAGCGGACGACGTTCAACGCCTGAATTCACTGGCCTACGCTTTCCACGCAGGCCCGGTGGAATGATGAGTTGGGCATAGCGTGGATTCAGCTTTGGTTTACCGCTTGTTCAGCTCTCTGCACGGCACCGGCCAAACCGTCTTGTATCCTTCCGGACGAATGCGCCCATCGTCACCGACCACGGCGGGGCGAACCGTTTTCCGTTCATCGGGAAGACTGCGTATTGCCGATAAGTCTTGAACCCCCTCAAGATAAAGGATCAGTGGGTCGTCCAGTCGCGCATCCTTGCCGCTGACCATCGAGCCATACATGCCCTTGATCTCATACTCGTCGCTGGGGCCGTAGAACGTTGACAGATGGAGATGAGCATAGCCGCTTGGGCCATAGTGCTTGCCGGCAGTGCCGGTCGCACCAGAGAGACCAACGACCTTGCCCGCCTTGATGCGATCACCGACTTTGAGCGTGGGGAGCGCAGAAAGGTGTTGGTACTTACTGAATACAAAGTAGGGCGAGCCAGTATCTATTGGTGTATGCCGCAGCCAGATGTAGATTCCTTCCAAAGCCCCGCCTTCGCCAAGCGCGATGACCTCACCGTCCGCGATAGCCAGCAGTGGCGTCCCGGCGCTCAGGCTGAGATCAATACCTCCGTGCAGTCCGCTGTTTCGGTCGCCGCGGCGCATGCTACCGTCATAACGCGCAGGGGATGCGAATGGCGATGAAATGGGCTCACAAGCGTAGTCACCCGGAAATGCCACACTCAGGCGACTGGGGATGATTGTGTGGTCGCGGCGTTCGACTTGTGCCTGTGCCGAAAAGGCCAGCATCACGACGAGAAGAATCGCAAATTTCATGTTCACTCCTTTTGCATGGTGCAAAGCGCAGCTCACGCTGCCCAACGATGAAAGCTGGCCGACAAGTTACATGGTGCTTAGCTTAGCTTTCGATAGATCGGCCGATTTAACAGGTAACACAAAAACCGAGGAAGACGGCAGGCGAGCTAAGCCTGAGACCGCACTTGGCATCTCGTTTTGTCTATTTCCGAAGGACGTTGGCTTGAACAACGGGTAAAGCATCAAGTTCGCTCCGAATCTCCCAGCTAGACAAGGGCAACAGCAGCGGCGCGCCTGCATCATCAGCCATCCAAGTGGGAACGAGATTTGGCGATACGAACCAGTCCGAATCTTTGTCTTTTGACTTTAGCCACCTAGAAACGTGTGCTCGCAAAACTTCGGAGAAGTCTTCTTGGGTCCATTCGCGCAAATAGCCGCCGGCAAAAACCTCAGTCTGCGGCGGGTGTGAGCTTCCTGTGACTTTCGACGTGAAGTACTTGACCCCACCTTCAATCAAGCTGACTTGATATGTAACTCTTGCGTACAGCTCTTCAAACTGAAAGGGATGCAGCTTCTGTCCATCGACCTTTGCGACGTAACGGCCAAGGCTGTGTGAAAACAAAAATTGTTTTTACATTTGCGCGAGGATCATCCATTAAATCGCATTAGGATGAAATTTACTTGCGTTGACAAGGGTGCCAGCAACCAAAATTTTGGTCAAATCAAGTTTCCGCACAGCCTCAGTCACTAGCGGACGTGGG
>DATJCV010000118.1:0-2076 GCA_035497775.1 Burkholderiaceae bacterium
CAGCAAATCCTTCGGGATCGCCGCGGTGTTCAAGGCGATGAACGGCTGCGCGGCGCGCGGACTGTGCTTGTGCAGCGCACGCGCCACCAGTTCCTTGCCGCTGCCGGATTCGCCGGTGATCAGGACGGTGACGTTCGACTGCGACAGGCGGCCGATGGCGCGAAACACATCCTGCATCGCCGGCGCCTGGCCCAGCATTTCGCTCGCCTCGCCAGCGGCCTGCTCGGCCCCGGCCTCGCGCACGCTTTCCTCGAGTGCGCGCCGGATCAGCTCGACCGCCTTGTCGACATCGAACGGCTTGGCCAGGTATTCGAAGGCGCCGCCCTGGAACGCCGCCACCGCTGAATCGAGGTCGGAAAAGGCGGTGGTGATGATCACCGGCAGCCCGGGATGCGCCGCCTTGACCGCCTGCAGCAAGGCCAGCCCGGTTTCGCCCGGCATGCGGATGTCGGATACCAGCACCTGCGGCGCACCCTGCTGCAAGGCGGCCAGCACATCCTGGGCGTTGGAAAAGCTCGAAACGCCCAGGTTCTGGCGCGCCAGCGCTTTTTCCAGCACCCAGCGTATCGACTCATCGTCGTCGACGATCCAGATCGGCTTCATGGCCGGTTCAGCTTCCATGGGTTTCGCTTCCGTTTTTGCCGCCACCGCGCATCACGGCAGCGGCAGCAGTATCCTGAAATCGGTATAGCCGGGCCGGCTCTCGCATTCGATCACGCCGCCGTGCTGCTGCACGAAGGTCTGCGCCAACGTCAAGCCGAGGCCGCTGCCGTCGCCGCCAGACACCAGCGGATAAAACATGCGGTCCTGGATTTCGGCCGGGATGCCCGGACCATTGTCGATGATATGCAAGTCCAGTGCCAGCCGGTAGCGCACCCCGGCCAGCGTCGCCTGGCGCGCGATACGGCTGCGCAAGATCAGCTCGGCATCTCCGGCCTGGATACGCGCGGCCAGCGCCTGCGCCGCATTGCGCGTCACGTTCAGCACTACTTGGATCAATTGCTCCTTGTCGCCGCGAAATTCCGGCACCGACAAGTCGTAATCGCGCGTGATCGTCAAGCCACGCGGGAATTCCGCCAAGATCAGACTGCGCACCCGCTCGCAGACTTCATGGATGTTGACGTCGCCCACCACCTGCGCCCGCCGGTGCGGCGCCAGCAGGCGATCGACCAGCGTTTGCAGGCGGTCGGCTTCCTTGATGATGACTTGCGTGTACTCGCGCAACTCGCGCCGGCGCCGCTCGGCCAGCTCCAGCTCCGGCAACTCCAACTCCAGCAGCTGCGCGGCGCCGCGAATGCCGCCCAGCGGATTCTTGATTTCATGCGCCAGGTTGCGGATCAATTCCTTGTTGGCGACGCTCTGCTCCAGCAGGCGCTGCTCGCGGTTCAACTTGCGCTGCTGCAGATTTTCGCGCAGCTCGATCAAGACCGGCCGCGCCGGATCGTCCAGCGCGGTGACGATGCAATGCACTTGCAGCGCTTCGCGCCCGGCGCGCTCCAGCGTCAGGTCCTGGCGCTGATCGGCAAATTGATGCTGGGCTGCCTGGCGGCACGCCGCGCTCAGGCTTTCGCCATTCAAAAACAATTCGTCGAGCGGCTGCAGCAGCAGGTTCTTTTCCGAGTTTTCCAGCAGGCTTTCCGCCGCCGGATTGGCATAGACGATGCGCGTGTCGCCATCCAACACCAATACCGCCGACGCCAGCAGGTCGAGGCCATCAAAATGGGCAAGTGGTCTTTTCATTGGTCGGCAAGGAGGTGGGGAAAGCGGAACCGATCGCCAGACAGCACTGAAGCACCGCCACGGCTCGACACTCGTTCATATACTCCACATAGAGGCTGTGAATATCGGCTATAAAATGGACATATAGACAATATACTCCACCATTAAACGACAAAGGCCGCAGCAGGCGGCCTTTTGTCAAACCAGCAGCGTGCCACGCCTACTTCAGCTTACCCATTTCGCGTTTCAACGCCTCGACATTTTTTTCACTGCGTTCGATCGCTTCCTTGATCGAGGCCACCCGCTCCTGGGATTTGGGGGAATTGCGTTCGCTGCCCTGACGTTCCGCTTCACCTT
>DATJCV010000119.1:0-6373 GCA_035497775.1 Burkholderiaceae bacterium
GCGGCGCCCTTTGGGCGACAGTCCGGGATAGTATGGCCGGCATCCGTGGCCGGCGCCGCGCCCAAACGCTTAGCCATCCCATTGCGCAAAACAAAGGGGGTATGCTTTAAAAATAAACGATATACGCCCGGAATCCGCACTCTTCCTATGGGGTATATGGCAGAGCAAAGGTTTCCGACACCTCCGGCTAGAGCAACACCAGATTGTCGCGATGAATCAATTCCGGCTCCTCGACGAATCCCAATATGCTCAGGATTTCACTGGAGGGGCGGCGCATGATGCGGCGCGCATCCGGACTGGCGTAGTTACTGATGCCGCGCGCGATCATGCGTCCGGACTGATCGACACACGTCACCACATCGCCGCGGCCGAATTCGCCGTCCACCGCCACCACTCCGATCGCCAGTAGCGACTTTCCCTCGGCGCTCAGTTTTTGCACGGCACCGGCATCCAGCATCAAGCGGCCGGCGGTATGCAAATGATCCGCCATCCATTGCTTGCGCGCGGTCAGGTGCCCCATGTTGGCGTTCAGTTCGGTGCCAATATTTTCGCCGGCTGCCAGCCGGATCAGCACGTCTTCTTCCCTGCCCCAGGCGATCACGGTATGGGCACCGGACGCAGCGGCTCGCCGCGCCGCCAGGATCTTGGTCAGCATGCCGCCACGCGCGATGCCGCTGCCGGCGCCGCCGGCCATCGTCTCCAGCGCCGGGTCGCCGGCGGTAGCGTGCTCGACAAATCGCGCATCCGCATGGGTGCGCGGATCGGCGGTAAACAAGCCTTTCTGGTCGGTCAGGATGATAAGTGCGTCGCCTTCGATCAGGTTCGTGACCAGCGCGCCCAGCGTGTCGTTGTCGCCGAACTTGATCTCGTCGGTAACCACCGTATCGTTTTCATTGATGATCGGCACCACGCCCAGATCCAGCAAGGTAAACAGCGTGGAGCGTGCATTCAGGTAACGCTCGCGATGGGTTAGGTCGGCATGCGTCAGCAACACTTGGGCGGTACGCAAGTGATGAGCGGCGAAACTGCTTTCGTAGATTTGCGCCAGGCCCATCTGGCCGACCGCAGCGCAAGCCTGCAGCTCGTGCACGCCGGTCGGGCGCTTGTCAAAGCCGAGCCGCAGCATGCCTTCGGCGATCGCGCCAGAACTGACCAGCACCACTTCCTTGCCGAGCGCGCGCAACTGAGCAATTTGCGCGGCCCACTTGGCGATCGCCGCATGATCCAGGCCGCGGCCCTCGTTGGTGACCAGCGACGAACCAACCTTGACGATCAGGCGTTTGGCGTTTTGTATGACCGAGCTCATGTTTTTATTGGCAGCGCAGAAGCCGGCGCACCGCTGCCGGCAAATTCATGGGGACTATTGGATGATCTTGAAGCGCGGATCATCCGGGTCGATCGAGCCGATCCCGCGCGCCTCTTCGGTCATCTGGGTCTCTTCGGCTCGATGCTCCTGCTGGCGCTTTTCGGCCAGATAGGCATCGATTTCGGTGATCAGTTCGGCGCAGCCTTCGCGCGTCAAGGCCGAGATTTCGAACGTACGGCCCTTCCAGCCAAAACGCTTGATGAAATCCTTCACGCGCGCCTTGCGCTCCGCCTCCGGCACCATGTCCAGCTTGTTCAAGACCAGCCAGCGCGGCTTGGCAAACAGCGCCTGGTCGTATTTTTTCAATTCCTTGACGATCGCCTTGGCTTCTTTGACTGGATCGACGGTTTCTTCGAACGGCGCCAGATCGACGATATGCAGCAGCAGGCCGGTGCGCTGCAGATGCCGCAAGAATTGCACCCCGAGTCCGGCACCGTCGGCAGCGCCTTCGATCAGCCCCGGGATATCAGCAATCACAAAGCTCTTTTCATGGCCGACCCGCACCACCCCGAGATTCGGATGCAGCGTGGTGAACGGATAATCGGCGATTTTCGGACGGGCATTGGACACCGCCGTGATGAAAGTCGATTTCCCGGCATTCGGCTGGCCCAGCAGGCCGACGTCAGCCAGCACCTTTAGTTCCAGCTTCAACTCGCGCCGCTCGCCTTCCTTGCCGTCGCTTTTCTGGCGCGGCGCGCGATTGGTGGACGACTTGAAATGGATGTTACCCCAGCCGCCCTCGCCGCCCTTGGCCAACAACACCTTCTGGCCATGCTCGGTCAGGTCCGTCAACAGCTCGCCGCTTTCAGCGTCGATGATTTGCGTGCCAACCGGCATGCGCAGCACGATATCGTCGGCGCCCTTGCCGTAGCAATCGGCGCCACGGCCGTTTTCGCCGTTCTTCGCCTTGTGCAACTTGGAAAAACGGTAGTCGACCAGCGTGTTGATATTGCGGTCGGCATGCGCCCAGATGCTGCCGCCAGTGCCGCCGTCGCCGCCATCCGGACCGCCAAACGGCCTGAATTTTTCGCGACAGAAGGAGGCGACGCCATTGCCGCCATTGCCGGCAATGACCTCGATTTTTGCTTCGTCGATAAACTTCATGTTGCCGCCATAAACTAAAAAGGCTCTACCACTTTTCGGCAGAGCCTTTCGATTGAAGGCTTGCGCCTTACATTGGATGGCTGAGCAGTCGCTTAGGCGGGTACCACAGTCACGAACTGACGCTGTGCCGGGCCTTTGACCACGAACTGCACGCGGCCGGTGATCAGCGCAAACAAGGTGTGATCCTTGCCCATGCCGACATTTTCACCGGGGTGCGTCTTGGTGCCGCGCTGACGAATGATGATGCCGCCGGCATTGATGCTCTGGCCGCCGTAGACTTTGACGCCCAGTCGCTTCGACTCGGAATCGCGGCCATTGCGCGTCGTGCCGCCGCCTTTTTTGTGTGCCATTTCTGACTCCTTGGTATCTAGTTAGTCCGAACGACGCTTAGCCGCTGATCGAGACGATTTGCAATTCGGTGTAATTTTGGCGATGGCCCTGGTGTTTCTGGTAGTGCTTGCGACGGCGCATCTTGAAAATCTTGACCTTATCGTGGCGCCCATGCGCCAATACCGTAGCCAGCACCGTAGCACCTTCGACCAGCGGCGCACCAAACTTGATGGTGTCGCCCGCGCCCACTGCGAGCACTTGATCTATGGTGATTTGGGAGCCAATGTCTGCCGGTATCTGTTCTATTTTGAGTTTTTCGCCAGCAGCAACCTTGTATTGTTTGCCACCGGTTTTTATGACCGCGTACATGTGAAACCTCATCGAATGATTGAAGAACGTTGTTTCGCTTGAAACGCCAAATCCCTCGGCGAAATCAAGAGAACCCCGGATTATACATAAATCCGCCCGGCCGGTCAAAATCGGCGCCCCTGTATCCGCAAGCCAGCCGGCCCCGCCTCTTACGCCAATCAAGTATGACCAAGAGGCAACGGGCAATCCACATTCGCACGAGAAGTGCTGCAGTTGTCATCGTATAATCGTGCTACTCACGATTTTTCGCAGGTTCACCTTGTTCGCAGCCCTCCCCAACACCGACCAGAACCCGATTGTCGAATCGATCTCCGCCGACATGGATGCCGTCAACCGGGTCATCCGCGCCCGCTTGCACTCCGAGGTGCCGCTGGTTAAGCAAATCGCCGAATACATCATCAGCGCCGGCGGCAAGCGCATCCGCCCGGCACTCGTCATTTTGATGGCCAACGCGCATGGCTATCGCGGCAGCGCGCACCACGAATTGGCGGCGGTGATTGAATTCATCCATACCGCGACCCTGCTGCACGACGACGTGGTGGACGAGTCGTCGATGCGGCGCGGCCGCAAAACCGCCAATGCCTTGTTCGGCAATGCGGCATCGGTGCTGGTAGGCGACTTTCTTTATTCGCGCGCGTTTCAAATGATGGTCGCGCTGCGTAACCCGCGCGTAATGGAAATCGTCGCCGATGCCACCAACGTCATTGCCGAAGGCGAAGTACTGCAGCTACTGAACATGCACAACGCCGACGTCACCGAAGAGCAATACCTGCAGGTGATCCGCTCCAAAACCGCAAAACTGTTCGAAGCCGCGGCCCAGCTCGGGGCGCTGCTGGCGGGGGCAAGCGAAACGGAAATCGATGCCGCCGCCGAATATGGCCGCTCGCTTGGCACGGCGTTCCAGCTGATTGACGACGTTCTCGACTACTCCGGCAATGCGACCGATATCGGCAAGAACGTCGGCGACGATCTGCGCGAAGGCAAGCCGACCCTGCCGTTGATCTATCTGCTGCAGCACGGCAGCGACGCCCAGCGCGAATTGGTGCGCGCCTGCATCGAAAACGGCGATGAGCAGCACTTCGATCAAATCCTGGCAGCCATCACTTCTTCGGGCGCACTCGACTACACCCGTCGCGCAACCGAAACGTCGGCGCAAGCTGCAGCCGCCATCATTTCGACACTACCAAATAGCCAATTCAAGGATTCTTTGATAAAATTATGCGCTTTCGCAGTAGGTCGCAATCATTGAGCGAGCACCACTCATCGCATGGCGACCCGACTGCCGGCGGGGTGTAGCTTAGCCTGGTAGAGCGCTACGTTCGGGACGTAGAGGCCGGAGGTTCGAATCCTCTCACCCCGACCAGATCGAAAAATCAAACGTTTTAAAAAGCGTTTACCATCGAAACGATGGTGCCATCCTTCATTTCGACGCCTTCCCTTCCTCGCATCCCGCTACGATACGCAACTTACTTTTGTTGCCGCAACAGGCGGATATCGCCGTACCACGCATCCACCGTGTCTCCCGTATTGTCGGTATCGCTCATGACACCGACCCCGATCAGCCGCCCCGGTTTTTTACCGAAGGCACGCTGATAGTCGTCCACAAGGTTGCGCGACAACTGGCGCCACTGGCCAAGTCCGTGCGGCCCGCTGGCCGCCACTACCATTTTCAGCTGACTGGTACGGGTATGGGCGATCACGCTGCCGACCGGCGCCTTCTTTTCCCAGATATACATTAGCGTTGCATACGGCAGTTCCCGACCTGTTACCAGCCGGCCGGTTTCAAACAGGATCTGTTCGGAAAATGGCAAATCGCCCTTGTCACCGTCAAACGCCAGGACAATCCTTACCGGCGCATCTTCCGTATCGCGATAGCGGTTGTCCGCCCCTTTGATATGCCGATCAACTTTCCACTGCCAAGCGAGCCACGGCTGCTGATCCGGTTCAAGATCCAGCGCATGCATCAACAGCGAGGCCGAAGCAGCTGCATGTGCATGCAGCACGGTTACGCCGCCGTCTGCCACCAGTCGATATTCGGTCGGTTTTTTGGCGCGGGTAATGATCAGCGGCTGCCACGCTGACGGCAGCGCACCCGGCGGATGGGCAGAAAACAGCGCCAGCGCTTGTTCCCGCTCGGCTCGCTGCGCTGCTGCATCAGACGGGGTGGATCCACGGTGTGTCGCGCAACCGCCAATTGCACCCATTAGCAGGAGCAGAAAAACAAAAAACAATGCTTGCATGTCGCGTTGCCAAATATCCCGCCTGCAGACCTCGCAACAGCCAGAGAGCAGCCGCTACGTCGCCTTGCATGGCAGCGCAGATTGACGGATGTGGTAGGTGGTGCACAGACCAGGTGGCCGAGTCAGACGGCACTGGCGCTCCTTCTTGCGCCACGAATTTCCAGTGCTGTTGATGGTAGTGGGCGACCACCTCGCGATGTGCGATGCTGCTGATTGCCGCCTGTGGCAATTCCTGCAGCAGCGGATTATACAGAGCTTGCGCCGTCTCGCCGTCCAGGGCGCTGCTATAAGTCTGGCCTGGTTCGGAATGTCGATAGTTCCAGCGCCATATGGACAGATGCCAGTACATGCACGAAACAATGTTGACTTGCCGCAACTAGAGGGACCATGCACCAAAATCCGCTGATCAGCCAGGATCGCCGAGAAAAAACACAGTCAGCGACTGCCCATCGGGCAAACATAGTTCGACATACTGCAACAGAATCGTACCGACATTATTGCGCTCAGCAATAACGTCGGGCTTTTCTGTCCATAACGAGGTTCAGTGCCAAATGGAACTGCGCCAACCGATTGGCGCTGGCTTGCCAGCGCGTCAAAGGCGTTGACGAACCAGTGCAACGCATCCTGTACTTGGCCAAAAGCGGAACTGATTTGCAACCCGGAACGGCCGGATCAGGTGCCAAACCGCCCGCCAGTCGGCACTGGGATGCCGCCATCGGACATGCATCCTTAAAATTTACGTGCACCGCGCCGACTACTACGCTGGATACGTAAAACAGAAATCATCGGAGTATAAGGAAAAAAATGCCGCTTCCGCATATAGAATATACAGCCCATAAAATACTGTATCCAGTATATTGGAACGGCAAGCTGCCACACAGCACGTTGGCACCGTATTACGGCAACTGATTCGGCTGCTCACTCACGCGCACGCCGGGATTCAATGCCTCCAGCGCCAGCAACG
>DATJCV010000120.1:0-5727 GCA_035497775.1 Burkholderiaceae bacterium
GCGCGACGGCCATTCATATACTCCCGGTATGGGCAACCAATTCCGGGGGCAAAATGGCAGTTTTTTCCGCATACTCCATAGCAACAAAAAAAGCCGGCAGCGTGCCGGCTTTTTTCATGGCCGGCGTCCCGACTGCATCAGGGAATGAACACCGGCTCCGGTTCCAGCTGCACGCCGAAGCGTTCGCGCACATCGGCCTGGATCGCCGCCGCCAGCCGCACCACGTCGGCGCCGCTGGCGCCGCCGCGGTTGACCAGTACCAGTGCCTGCTTGTCATAGACGCCGGCTGCGCCCAGGATTTTGCCCTTCCAGCCGCACTGGTCGATCAGCCAGCCGGCCGCCAGCTTCACCATGCCGTCGGCTTGCGGATAGCTGACCAGTTGCGGATAGCGCGCCAGCAGCGCGTCGCGCTGCACCGCCGGCACCAGCGGATTCTTGAAGAAGCTGCCGGCGTTGCCGAGCACGGCGGGATCGGGCAGCTTGCGCGAGCGGATCGCGATCACGGCGTCGCTGATGTCCTGCGCGCCGGGCGCGTCGATGCCGGCCGCCGCCAGCTGCAGGGCGACGTCGGCG
Source organism: Burkholderiaceae bacterium (assembly GCA_035497775.1). GTDB lineage: Bacteria > Pseudomonadota > Gammaproteobacteria > Burkholderiales > Burkholderiaceae_D > DATJCV01. The sequence goes on from DATJCV010000120.1 coordinate 574, forward strand.
TAATTGGTGACCGGCTGCCAGCGTTTCGGCAAGGCGAACGTGACGTCGAGGATCACCGCACGCTCGCGCCAGCGGTGCTTGAACACGCTGTCACGGTAGCCGAAGGCGCAGGCGGCCCGGTCCAGCGTGAAGATGTCGCCGCTGTCGAAGTCGAATGCGCGCAACTGGTGGAAGCAAGCGGCCAGCTCGATGCCGTAGGCGCCGATGTTCTGGATCGGCGCGGCGCCGACGCTGCCCGGGATCAGCGACAGGTTTTCCAGCCCCGGCAAGCCGCGCTGCAAGGTCCATTGCACGAAGCCATGCCAGTTTTCGCCGGCCGCCGCGCGCACGTAGGTGGCGTCGGCGTCCTCGCCCAGGATCTCGATGCCCTCGGTGCACAGGTGCAGCACCAGGCCGTCGAAATCGCCGGTCAGCAGCACATTGCTGCCGCCGCCCAGTATCAGCCGCGGCTGGCGCGACCAGTATGCATCTTCCCTGAGCTGCGCCAGCAGGCGCGCCGAATCCACGCGCAGATAGGCACGCGCCCTGGCGTCGATGCCGAAGCTGTTATGGCGGCGCAATGAAAAATCGGCTTGCAGCAAAAGGGAAAAATGCATGGTGTGGCGGTCAGGATGTTTTGGGCGCGGGAATCCGCCTGCGGCGCGTTCCGCGCCGGGCGCAGCGATAGCCACCCGCTTTTTTGTCGGCTAGAATGCTTGCTTGACTTATATCGGGAAAAACCACGGCAAGGTCGGAGTTTAATCGTTATAAGCGCCTCTCGCCATCGCGCCTTGCCCCCTTGTCCCCGCACCATGTAAAAGGAATTACACCATGCCGTCATTCGATGTCGTCTCGGAAGCCAATATTGTCGAAGTCAAGAATGCCGTCGACCAGGCCAACAAGGAAGTCTCCACCCGCTTCGATTTCAAGGGCAGCGACGCCCGCGTCGAGCAGAAGGAGCGCGAGCTGACCGCGTTCGCCGATTCCGAATTCCAGCTCGGCCAGGTGCGCGACGTGCTGACCGCCAAGATGACCAAGCGCAACGTCGATGTGCGCTTTCTCGATCTCGGCAAGATCGAGAAAATCGGCGGCGACAAGGTCAAGCAGGTGATCAAGGTCAAGAACGGCATCGAATCCGACGCCGCCAAGAAAATCGTGCGCATCGTCAAGGACAGCAAGATGAAGGTGCAGGCCAGCATCCAGGGCGAAGCGGTACGCATCACCGGCGCCAAGCGTGACGACCTGCAGGCGACGATGGCGCTGCTGCGCAAGGAAGTCGCCGACCTGCCGCTCGAGTTCAACAACTTCCGCGACTAGGCCGAAAGAGCCGCGCCATGCCACGCGACCGCTTTTCAGATGCGCCGCCGACCGCGGCGACCAATCCGGTGGCGGCCGCATTCTACCCGAGCGCGCTGGAAACCCGGTTCCCGCGCATCCTGGAAGCGATCCAGGCGCTATGGGGCGATCCCGAACTGAACGCCTATTTCGACAAACTGGCGATCGACGAGCGCGGCGAGCGGGAGGGCTTCCCGCCTGACGCCTGGGATGAAATTTCCCTGCTGATGCACATCCATCAACGCCTGGTGCCGCCATCGCGACTTTGAGCAAGGGCATGCCGCCCTCCGCGCTGCTGCCGGCGTTGCTGCTGGCCGCAACGGCATTTGCCGGCACTGCCCAGGCCAGCGACATCAGCGTGGTCGGCCTGTTTCCCGGCAAGGCCGTGCTGGTGATCGACGGCGGCACCCCCAAAACCTTTGCCATCGGCGCCAGCGTGGCGCCAGGCGTGCGGCTGGCGGCCGTGGCCGGGGATAGCGTTACGCTGGACACCAACGGCAGGCGGCAAACCATCGAACTGGGCGCACATCTGAATCGCACGCCGGCGGACGGCGCCGCCAAGGTCACGCTACAGGCTGATGCGCGCGGCCATTTCATGGCGCAGGGACAAATCAATGGCGGCACGATTCGCATGCTGGTCGATACCGGCGCGACGCTGATCGCATTGCCGGCACAGGATGCGCAACGCCTCGGGATCGACTACCGCAAAGGCGTGCCCGGCATGGTAAATACGGCCAACGGCCTGGCGCCGGTGTATCGCATCCAGCTCGCCAGCGTCAAGATTGGCGACATCGTCTTGAACCAGGTGGATGCGGTGGTCCAGGAAAACGGTCTGCCCTATGCGCTGCTCGGCATGTCCTTCCTGAAGCGAACGGAAATGCGCCGCGACGGCGAACAGATGACGCTGACCAGGCGTTTCTGATCAGGGGAATACCGGCGTATGCGGATCTTGGCCGCCGAAGCGTATTTCCGGGTGGCGGCGGGCAAATAATTCTTCCACCGCTTCTACCTTGGCATACGGAATATCCAGGATCAACAGTACCTGGCCCCGCTCGATGCTTTCCTGAAACGCTTTCAAGCGCGAATTGGGAATCGCTGCCGCCACCATGCCTGCGACCCAGGCGCCGAATAGCGCCCCACCCAACGCCGCTACTAGGATCGCCCCCGTGTGCAAGACAATCCCTTGCAGCGGAAACATGACCAGCAAAATACCCACCAGCATGCCGACCGCAGCACCGACCACCAGCCCGGTCTGCAGCCCATGCACCAGGTCTGTTTTCTGCCAAAAATTAGCGGCCGGCATATCCGCCGGGAGCATGTCGTCCCGAGCCCAAAAGCGCATATTCTGCTCGTGGATTCGAGCCAGCAACAATTCGTCCAGCATCGCGCGGGCACTGGCAATATCCGGTAGCATGAAATACAGTTTTCGGTGATACATGATCGCCTCCTTGCTGCTCAAGCTAGTTGAATTTTTCAGTATAGGAAGACAGGTGGAATACGGAAGATAAACACACCGGAAGCGGGATATTTTTCACGCAATAAAAAACCGCCGTTCATGACGGCGGTTTTTTATTTCTGACAGACACGGCCTTCAGGCAGCCAGGCTCTTTGCCTCGCGCCGTTGCCGTACCGCAGCAGCCAGGCCTTGCAGCAAGCCGATGCTTTCGTCCCAATTGATGCAACCGTCCGTCACCGACTGGCCGTAGGTCAGCGCCTTGCCGGGCACCAGGTCTTGCCGTCCCGCCACCAGATTCGACTCGACCATGACGCCGACGATCCGCTCATCGCCGCCGGCGATCTGGGTACCGATGTCGGCAGACACCGGGATCTGGTTTTCCGGCTTTTTCGAGCTATTGGCGTGCGAGGCGTCGATCATCAGGCGCGGCACCAGGCCGCTGCTGGCGATGGTCTTGCAGGCTGCGTCCACACTGGCGGCGTCGTAGTTGGGCGCCTTGCCGCCGCGCAGGATGACATGGCAATCATCGTTGCCGTTGGTGGAAACGATCGCCGAGTAGCCCCCCTTGGTGACCGACAGGAAACAGTGCGGTTGCGAAGCGGCCTTGATCGCATCGACCGCTATCTTGACACTGCCGCCGGTGCCGTTCTTGAAGCCGACCGGGCACGACAGCCCGGACGCCAACTCGCGGTGCACCTGTGATTCCGTGGTACGCGCGCCGATCGCCCCCCAGCTGACCAGATCGGCAATGTATTGCGGGCTGATGACATCGAGGAATTCCGTACCGGCCGGCAAGCCCAGCGCGTTGATGCCAACCAGCAGTTCGCGCGCCATGCGCAGACCGTCGTTGATGCGGAAACTATTATCCATGTACGGGTCATTGATCAACCCCTTCCAGCCCACCGTGGTGCGCGGTTTTTCGAAATAGACGCGCATCACGATTTCCAGCTCATCCTTGAACCGCTCGCGCTCCGCCGCCAGGCGCCTGGCATATTCCATCGCCGCCTGGGTGTCGTGGATCGAGCATGGTCCGATCACGACCATCACGCGATCATCCTGGCCGTGCAGAATGCGATGCAGGGCAATGCGAGAGTTCGCCACGGTTTGCGCCGCTTTTCCGGAACACGGAAATTCACGAATCAGGTGCGATGGTGGAATCAGTTCTTTCATTTCTCGGATACGCAGGTCATCAGTACGCGGCATTTTCTTCTCCATTGAATGTTGAATCTGGAAACAAAAAAACCGCCATTACTGGCGGTTTTTTCGGGAATTCTGGTTTAGCCTTTTCTCGCGAACGCTTACCTCTTCTCCACCGCCTTTGGGCTGGGGTAGCTAAAGTAAAAATAGAATTGGAAGCGGACGAAAGACATGTTTTTTGCGGCCTTGGGTCGAAAACTGAATCAATAGTGCAGCAAATCAAGGCGTTTTGCAAGGTCAATGTGATCATTACATGTGAAAATCGGCAAAATAAATACAAAATCCGGGCCCGTTCCATGCACCCTGGCGGCCGTGCCGACAACATGTCACCACCCGGCGATGACTTGCGAACAGCGCATCCAATACAATGACAAACAGGAAAACGGCTTGTCCCGGGACGATTTGAACCGGATTCCCGGCCTGCGGCTGCCATACCGGCAACTCACGCCTGACTGGAAGGGATATTTGATGCGTGCACCGACCATTCATCTCGGCCCGACGGCACGCCAGCGCTTGCTGCTGGCGGCAAAAATTCTGGTTGCGGCAATTGCCGTTTACGCGCTGCTCGGATTTTTCGCAGCGCCGCTGCTTGTCAAAACCTACGTCGCGCCCAAGATCGGCGAGGAAATCGGCCGCAAGCTGGAATTCGGCGAAGTCCAGGTCAATCCGTTTGCACTGTCGGCGACCCTGCGCAACATCAGCCTGTACGAAGCAGATCAACAGAACAAGATGTTGACGGTGGGCGAGGTTTATCTGAACGCCTCGGCCGCCAGCCTGCTGCGGCTGGCGCCGGTAGTCACCGAAATCCGCATCGAGCAGCCGGTCACCCGCATTGTGCGCAGCGGCGAAAACCGCTTCAATTTTTCCGACATCATCGACAAGATCCGTGCGCAACCGGACAGCGGCAACGGCACCGCCCATTTTTCCCTGCACAATATTCACCTGCTCCAGGGCCGCATCGACTATGACGACCAGTTCCGGCAGTCGCGCCACAGCCTGACCGAGATCGACCTGGCGCTGCCGTTCCTGTCCAACCTGAAGCGCGGCGTCGATATCTTCACCAAACCGGCATTCAGCGCCAAACTCGACGGCAGTCCGTTTGCCATCAGCGGCCAGATGCGGCCGTTTGCGCCGACCCATGACACCTCGCTGCAAATCGACCTCGACGGCCTGGCGCTGCCGGGATA
>DATJCV010000121.1:0-11812 GCA_035497775.1 Burkholderiaceae bacterium
TGTGTCCGCAGCGGGAAGCCTTGGCCTAATCCAATTCTGCGAGGTCGGAATCATGTACACCCTGGGAATCAATGCCGCTTACCATGACAGTGCCGCCTGCCTGGTGCGAAATGGTACGGTACTGGCAGCGGCCGAAGAAGAACGGTTCACGCATATCAAGCACGGCAAGCGTCCGGTGCCATTTTCGACCTGGGAACTGCCATTCCACGCAATCGATTATTGCTTGCGGGAAGCCGGCATCATGTTGCCGGATGTCGCGCATGTCGCGTATTCATTCGATCCGTGGCTGATGCTCGACAAGCGGATCGAGGATGCATTGATTGTTCTGCCGCTGCAGCCATCCGCCGTCGCGCATCCGAGCCGCGACAGCGCGCCTTGGGAACCATTGTTTCTGTCATCCATCGTCAATGCGCCACGGCAGCTTGCCGGCGGCGCCCCCCACCATCTGGCGGCGCGCTTTCGCGGCGCAACCGTGGATGGGCCATATCGCTGGCATTTCATCGAACATCACCTGGCGCATGAGGCGAGTGCTTTCCTGGCATCGCCTTTCGAGCGCTGTGCGGTGTTGACGATGGATGGGCGCGGCGAAATCGCAACCAGCAGTTTCGGGGTTTTCGATGGCCACGACTACCGCCGCATCAAGCAGATCGCATTGCCCGATTCGCTCGGCTTGCTGTACGAGCGCGTCACCAGCTACTTGGGCTTTTTGCATTCATCCGATGAATACAAGGTGATGGCCCTCGCATCCTATGGGCGGCCGACCTACCTGGAGGAGTTTCGACGCATTGTTCGCTATGACCGCCAGGGCGGCTATACGGTGGCCGACCCAGACCTGACGGAATTGCTGGGCCCGGCGCGTGCGCGCGGCGGCCCTCTACAGCAGCGCCATTACGATATCGCCCATTCATTGCAACAAGTCCTGGAGGAAACAGTGCTTGCCATGGTCGACTGGCTGGCCTCTGAAAGCGGCGAGAGGAAGCTATGCATGGCGGGCGGCGTGGCACTCAATTGCGTCATGAATGCCAGGCTGCGCGATCGCGGAAAGTTCGACGAAATTTGGGTCCAGCCAGCAGCCGGCGATGCCGGCACCGCGCTCGGTGCCGCCTTATGGGTAGATTTTTGTCAGAGGGGCCATGCGCGGAACTGGCAGATGACGCATGCGTATTTGGGACCGGCGTTTGCTGAGCAGGAAATTGAAAAATTCCTGCGCGACGCCAAACTGCCATTCCGGCGCTTGCAGGACGTTGCCGGCGAAAGCGCCAGATTACTGGCGGACGACAAGATCATTGGCTGGTTCCAGGGTCGCATGGAATTCGGCCCGCGCGCGTTGGGAGCGCGCTCGATCCTGGCCTCGCCGCTGAAGGCCGACATGCAGCAGCGCCTGAACCAGATCAAGGATCGGGAAGATTTTCGGCCGGTGGCGCCTGCCGTACTGGAGCATCAGGCATCGGACTGGTTTGTCAGCCGTAAAGCGGACGCCGGAGCGGAAACATTGCGCGCACCGTTCATGCTGTTTGTCTACGATGTGGCGCCGGGCCGCGAACAGCAGATACCCGCTGTGCGGCATGTCGACGGCAGCGCGCGCGTGCAAACCGTGAACCGGAGCGAGAATCCGCTGTATTTCGATCTGCTGAGCGCGTTCGCAGCGCTGACCGGCGTACCGGTTCTGATCAATACCTCATTCAATACGCGCGGCGAACCGATGGTCTGCACTCCACGTGACGCCATCGAATGTTTCTGGACGGCGCCGCTCGATGCTCTTGTCATTGGCCCATTTTTACTGGAAAAGCGGCAATGAAACGATCTGGCGTGGCGGTCTCTGTTGTCGTGCCGACCTACCGGCGCCCGAGCCTGCTGCTCCGTTGCCTGCAAGCCTTGTGTGGACAAGCCTTTGCGCGGCGTGACTACGAAATCATCGTCGCCGATGACGACGGCCAGGATCCGGTCGTGCGTGCAGTGGTGGGGCGCATCGCGCGCGCCATCGCTGGCGCACCGCTGGTTCGTTACCTATCGGTGTTGCATACCCAAGGGCCGGCCGGAGCGCGCAACGCCGGCTGGCATCTGGCGCGGGGCGAGATTGTCGCCTTCACCGATGACGATACCATTCCCGACTCACGCTGGCTGGCCGAAGGCTGTGCCGCGCTGGCGCGGGTACCGCAGGCATCGGCCGCGGGTGGCCGTATCGAAGTGCCGATGCCGGAGCACCCCACTGATTGGGAGCGCGAGACCGGCGGCCTGGCACGTGCCGAATTCGCCACCGCCAACACGTTCGTGCGGCGTACGGCACTGGAGCGTGTGGGCGGTTTTGATGAACGCTTCACGCGCGCCTGGCGTGAAGACTCCGACCTGATGTTCGCGCTGATAAAAGAAGTCGGGCCCGTGATCGCGGCGCCGCTGGCGCGCGTGGTCCATCCGGTGCGGCCGGCGCCGTGGGGAGTCAGCATTGGCGAACAGGCCAAGGTTTATTTCGATGCCCTGCTGTACAAGAAGCACCCGCTCCTGTACCGCACTCGGATACGGCCGCTGCCACCCTGGCATTACTACCTTGCCGTGCTGGCGCTATTGGCAACGGCCGCGGCGCTACTTGCCGGCTGGGGGACGATGGCTCTATCGGCGGCAGCCGTGTGGGCAGGCATTACGGCGATTTTTTGCTGGCGGCGGCTGCGCGGCGCATCCACCGCACCGTCGCATGTGGTGGAAATGATCGTAACCTCCATCGCCATTCCGCCGGTCTCGCTGTATTGGCGCTTGCGCGGTGCGGTCGATTTCAGAGTGCTATTTCTATGAGAACGGTGATGCACCCCTCCCGTATTGCCGTATTTCGCGCGCTGCAACTGGGCGATATGCTATGTGCCGTTCCGGCGTTGCGGGCGCTGCGTGCGTGCCAACCCAAGACGCACATCACGCTGATTGGCTTGCCATGGGCCAGCGATTTTGCGTGCCGCTTTAATCATTATATCGATGATTTCATGCCGTTTCCCGGCGCGCCGGGCTTGCCCGAGCAAGAGACGGAGCCAGAGCGTCTGGCGGCCTTTTACGACGCAGCTCGCCAACGCCGTTTCGACTTGTCGATTCAGCTGCATGGCAGCGGTGATGTGTCGAATGTGGTGAACATGGAGTTGGGGGCCGGCAGAACGGCCGGTTTTGTGCCGAGCGATCAGGCTGCCGATGCAGACTATTTGCCATGGCCGCAGCAAGTGCCTGAGATCGAACGCTGCCTGCTCCTGCTGTCGCATCTGGGGTATGCCAGTTGCGGCAATCAATTGGAATTCCCGCTGGAGGCCGCCGATCGTGCGGCAGCGGCAGCGCTGCGCGAAAAATATCATTTACGCGCCGGCGGCTATATTTGCCTGCATCCGGGCGCGCGCATGCTGTCACGACGCTGGCCGATCACGCGTTTTGCCGCCGTTGCGCGCCAGCTTGCCGCACGCGGGTGGCCCATCGTGCTGACTGGTACGGATGCGGAAACGTTGCTGGCAAAAGCGTTCTCGGAACAGTTCGCGGCTCCGTTTATCGATCTTTGTGGTCGTACCTCACTCGGCGCGCTGGCTGCATTGATTGCCGATAGTCGGCTGCTGTTGTGCAACGATACCGGCGTCTCGCATATCGCAGCGGCACTGCGTACGCCAAGCGTGGTGGTCGCGTGCGGCAGTGATGTCGCGCGCTGGGCGCCGTTGGATCGGCGCCTGCATGCCGTGGTGGCGGACTATCCTCCATGCCGGCCCTGCATGCACTGGGTTTGCCCAATCGGGCACCCATGCGCGCTGGCGATCGATGCCGATCAGGTAGCGCATGTCACCTTGCGCCTGCTGGCTGAGGAGAATACTTATGTCGCGTAAGCGTTTGCGTATCCTGACCTGGCATGTGCATGGCAATTACCTGTATTACCTGTCACATGCGCCGCATGACTTTTACGTCGTGACCAAACCGGGTAATCCACCCGGCTACGCCGGTTGCGGTGGTTCGCTACCATGGGGCGCCAACATCCATGAGCTGCCGTATGCGCAAGTTTCCCGCACCAAGCTTGATTGCATCCTGTACCAGCATCAGCGACATTACCTCGAGGATCGCGAATTTGTGCTGTCGTCCGCGCAACGCGCGTTGCCTGCCATATTTCTCGAGCACGATCCTCCGCAGCAGCATCCGACCAATACCCTTCATCCGGTGCAGAATCCAGCCATCTTGCTGGTGCATGTAACGCCTTTCAACGCACTGATGTGGGACAACGGCGTGACCCCGCATTGCGTGATTGAACATGGCGTTGTGGAACCGGCCAAGGTTCCCCAGCAAGGAACGCTGGCCAGGGGAATTTGCGCCGTCAATCACCTGGCACGCCGTGGCCGCAGACTGGGAGCCGACATTTTCGAGACAGTACGCCGGCAAGTACCATTGGATTTGGTCGGCATGGGAGCGCAAGAGATGGATGGCCTGGGCGAAATTCCCAATCCCGAGCTGCCGGCCTTCATGGCGCGTTACCGTTTTTTTTTCAACCCGATCCGCTATACCAGCCTGGGCTTGGCTGTGATCGAAGCGATGATGGTCGGACTGCCGGTCGTGGCGCTTGCCACGACTGAAGTGGCGTTGCTGATTGCGAGCGGCCGCAATGGTTATGCCGATACGCGGATACCGTTGTTGGTGGAGGCGATGCGGCGCTTGCTGGATGATCCCGGGCTGGCGCGTGAATGGGGAGAGCAAGCCCGGCGTGATGCGCTGGCGCGTTTCTCCATCGGGCGCTTCGCGCATGACTGGGATCGGGTTCTGCGTCTGGTTGCCGTCTAGCGAGTGGGTCAAATTTCTCGGAGCGCTCGCTTGCGGGCGCGAATCGCCGAGACTGTCAGGGCGCGCGCGCCGTGACAGTCGCCGGCCGAGCCGGCGTTGGCCGCGATTCCCAGGCCTGCAATTGCCGCCGCATGTTTTCGATTTCGGATGGAAGCACGCGACGCTGGCGCAGCGCCCAGCGCAACCCGCGCAAGGTTTCGATCCAGCCGTTGATGCCGCCAGCATCGCGCCATATGCGCGGGGTGGATTGCAGGGTGCAGGCAATGGCACGGGTCGCCGGCAGACGCAACCAGGCTACCCATGTCGCATTGCGCGCCAACAGCGAGCGCCGTCGAATGGCGTCGCGGATCGAAGAGGGATAGTGGAACACCGTGAGTTGCGGCGCGTAAGCGAGTAACCAACCGGCGCTGGCAAGGTCGAGCGCCAGCAAGGCTTCTTCACCACCCAGGAAAAATCGGGGATGGTAGCCGCCCATTGCCAGGAAGGCATCCGTCCGAAAGGCGCTGGCGCCAGCCAGCAATCCCAGGACCGGTGGCCCCGGAACAGATTCGTTCGGCGGCAACGGGCTGGTTGACATTCTGGCCGAGGTCGGATCTTCCCGCAACTCGCGGCCGACCAGAACCCGGGCCGACACGGCCGCAACACGCGGATAGTGATCCAGAAGATCAGCCGCCAGATGCAGCGAGCCACCGGCCCACCAGGTATCGTCATCGCAGAAAGCGACGTAGGGTGTGCGCACGCGCGCCGCGCCCAGGTTGCGGCCCACGGCACCCAGGTTGCGCGGCGCGCGCACCAGGGAGACCGATGGAAAATCGCGTTCGACCATGCCGACTGTCGCGTCCTGTGACGCGTTGTCGACCACGACGATAGGGGGCATCTCAGGCAGCATGCACAGTTGATGCAAGGTCCGCTTCAGTTCCGCCGCGCGCTGGTGGGTCAGAACGACGACGCTGATGCGTTGCTCACCATGCTGCTTCGGGCTACTCATGGTCTAGCGAGATTGGTCGCATTGCAATTGCCAATAACGCTCAGGGGCAGTCAAGTCTGCTCGTTTGGCATTCTGGAACAAGGCAAGTTGACTGCCATATGCGCTCACCGCGCGCTCCTTGGCGGCTGCCAGTTCGGCCTGATGCATCTCGATCGGACACGCGATCAGGCCATTGTCGCGCCACGACGCCAATCGGTGCTGTAGTAATCCGGCAAGGCGTCGGTAGAGCGCATCTTCATAGAATAGCCACGATGCGCGGTTGGCAGCTTGCCGCCACAGATCCAGTGCGGCCTGCTGCACCAGCACATGGTCGCTGTGGAAGAGTCCGAGCGGCGCGGCGACGACGGTGTCACTGAAGCGACTCAATACTTGGCCAAGATTTCTGACTATGTCATCGTTGTTGGCTGGCATTTCATACTGGCTGTCGAAAAAGTCAAGCCAGACAGGAAACGCATGGAGCCTCTCTAACGCCTCTCGATCTTCACGGCGGCGTGCATCCATGGCGCTGGCGGCTGAAGCGAAGCCGGCGCGCTGATCCCATTCTGGTGCTGGCGTTTCTTCGCCGGGCAGGCCGGCGAAGACGGTAATGACGGTCGTGTGCGGATGCGCCGCTATCAAGTTGCCACAACTGAAAACACCATCGTCCAGATGTGGGGAGATGACCACCAGCCGTTCAATTTTTGGCATGTCGGCGACGTCCGATGGCGCTCAGACCGCGGCATCGGCACGCGCCGCAGTTGCTGGGCTGTGTGCCAGTCCGATGGCTGGATCAGCAATCCGCGATAGTCGGGCCTTGCGCTGGATGAAGTAGTGCACCGTGTGTGCCAAGCCTTGTGCCAATGGTGTGGAAGGAATCCAGCCCAGGGCGGCCTGCGCATACGAGGTGTCTGGGCAGCGTTGCCGCGGATCATCGGCCGGCAAGGCCTTGAACACGATCCGGGAACTCGAGTGAGTGGCCTCGATGACGTTCCTGGCAATTTCCACGACGCTGATTTCTTGGCGATTGCCCAGATTGACCGGTTGATGCAAATCGTCCGGGCCGTTCATGAGCAGGACCAGTGCATCGATCAAATCGTCGACGTAGCAAAACGCGCGCGTTTGCGAGCCGTCGCCGTATACCGTCAGGTCGCTGCCGGACAATGCCTGCATGATGAAATTCGATACCACGCGGCCGTCGGCTGGATGCATGCGTGGCCCATAGGTATTGAAGATGCGGGCAATCCGGATATTCAGCCCGTGCTGCCGGTGGTAATCCATGAACAGCGTTTCGGCGCAGCGTTTGCCCTCGTCGTAGCAGGAACGGATGCCAATCGGATTGACATGCCCCCAGTAAGACTCGACTTGCGGATGCTGCTGCGGATCGCCATAGACTTCACTGGTGGATGCTTGCAGGATGCGCGCTTTTACCCGTTTGGCGAGACCCAGCATATTGATGGCGCCGTGGACGCTCGTCTTGGTCGTCTGCACCGGATCGTTTTGATAGTGCACCGGCGATGCGGGGCAGGCCAGGTTGTAAATTTCGTCGACTTCGACATACAGCGGGAAAGTCACGTCGTGACGCATCAGTTCAAAATTCGGCTGATCGAGAAGGTGGGCGATGTTGTCCTTGCTGCCGGTATAAAAATTATCGACGCACAAGACATCATGGCCGGCAGAAACCAGTCGATCACACAAGTGCGACCCTAGAAAACCAGCCCCGCCGGTAACCAGAATGCGCTTGCAATTGTCATCTTTCATCGACGGGCCTTTGCGATCGGTGTGTCATCCTGATCAGGCAGCAATCCGGCGCTCAGTCGGTTGTGCGGAAAACGGAGTTTCGATACGGACCGCGTGTGCAGTCGTGGCTGGCGCCAGACGCTCGTAGATCGACGCCAGCCTGGCAGCCACGCCAGCCCAGGTATAGCAGCGTTTGGCGCGGCGGCGGCCAGCCAGACCCATGATCCGTGCAGTGGAAGGCGAGCGTTGCAAGAAAATGAGCCGATCAGCTAATGCCGCGGGGTCGTTGGGTGGTACCAGAAATCCGGTCTTGCCATCTTGCACTGTGGTTCGAATGCCGCCGACGGCAGCGCCAATTACTGGTGTGCCGCAAGCCATCGCTTCTACCGGAGTAATGCCGAATGGCTCGTACCACGGTGTACTGACAAATACATTGGCGGCGCTATAAAACAAGTGCAACACTTCGCGGTCACGGCGGCCGACGAAGGTGACGCGGTCAGCCACGCAGGCGGCATGCGCAACTTGTTGCAGGCGCGCTATTTCTGGCGTGCTGTGTGGATCGGGTAGTTCGCTGTTGCCGCCAACGACATACAAGCGTGCGGTAGCGCCATCGATGGATGGTACCAAGCGCATTGCCCGAATGACGTTGTCGATTCCCTTGCGCGGCACCAGCCGGCCCAGTTGCAGCACCGCGAATTCGCCATGCGGCCACCCAAGCCGATCGCGCGCGATACTGCGTTCCAGCGGCGAAAATTCCAGCGCGTCGAAACCGCAGGGAACGATCTCGATGTGCGCTGCATCAGCGCCATACAGTTCCACCAGGTCTGCATGGTCTTGAGGGCATTCGGCAATCACACAGTCCGATTTTCTGACCAGAGCGTCTTCGATGGCAAAACGCTCATCTGGAAAAGCATCATCAGTGCCCTGGTGAAGCCGGCGAACCCGGCCCAGTGCATGAAAGGTCGTAACGAGTGGTATTCCAAGCGCCGCCTTGACACGCAACGCCGCAGCACCGGACATGAAAAAATTGGCATGCATGGCGTCATAGCCAATTTCTTCTTGCTGAAAAAAATCAAGCAAGGAATCTCCGAACGCATCCATGTAAGGCAGCAACTGTTCCTTCGGTAGTATGCATGGTGGGCCGGCCGGCACATGCACTACCCGGACGTTATGGCTGAATGGAATGATCGTTGGTAGCCGGGCATTATCGCGTCGTGTAAAGACATCCACCAGAAAGCCACGCTGTGCAAGGTGTTTTGAAATTTGCGCCACGTAAATGTTCTGACCACCCGCATCAACTCCACCAACCAGCGCCAGTGGCGATGCATGTTCGCTGATCAACGCTATTTTCGTCATGACAGGCTCCTGGAGTCGCAAAAGCAATAGCCGGAAATTGCATCGTGTCGTCCATGACTTCTGGGAAGCAGCATGCATGCCAGAAGCGCTTCGACCAACTCGCACTGTCTGAAAATCGAAAAATACAGCCTCCACAACGAGCGGACAGCAAATTGGTATGAGCGCCAAAGCGGCGCCTCGGAGGCGGCTGCAAGAATCGACTCGGGGGTTGGTAAAGGAACCAAGAAGTGCGCAGATGTTCGGGGATGGCAATTGGATCGAAGCCGGCATACCGCCCTATGCAAGCCGCCATCGTGTTATCGATTGCGGAGGGTTGTGGCCGACGTTCCATGCAGACTTGGGTACTCATTGCCGTCCGCAAAACGGGGGTTTTTACAAGCTATTTGTAAATATGGCATGACCATTGCGTGCCGCGCTGGATTGTAGGCCGAGTGTAAATAACGATGTTGCCCGGACAGCATGGGTATGTAACTTGCCTTCTTTGTTCGACAACGGCAAGGCCGCCCGTTGCTACCGTGCCGGAGCGGCGCCGGAAATCATGTTTATTATTTGGAGAAAGCAAATGATGCCTACCGATTCGCAAGTGAATTCTGGAACTCGTATTGTCGGCTCCACTGACCCGAGCAACGATGGGCCAGGCCCGCAGATAATGGCCGCCGATACGCTGGAGGATGAAAAAGTGGTCAACAAGGCGGGCGACAGCCTGGGGAAAGTGCGTCACATCATGCTGGATGTGCCGCGTGGTCGGATTGCATACGCGGTGCTGTCGTTTGGTGGCGTGCTTGGCGTCGGTGATCGCTTGTTCGCGGTGCCATGGGCCGCGCTGCAGCTTGACGTCGATAACAAGTGTTTTATTCTCGATGTCGACAAGGAAACGCTCGATCAGGCACCCGGTTTTGACAAGGATCACTGGCCGGCGATGGCTGATCCCAATTGGGCGACGCAGATACATTCGTATTACACGACACCGGTCTACTGGAAATAAACAGCATCGTTCCAATGCATGGCCGTCTTCAAGCGGCTGCGCGGCTCATTGTGTTTAACGGGCTGATTGTTTCGAGCGTGATAGCCGGTTAGTCTGTGTGTCCATTGTGCAATGAGCGAGTTTTCGCTGCGAGCTGGCGGGGGCGGAAACGCGCTATCCACCGCCCGGTGCGCAAGAACAAGGCCCATTTGCCGTGCCAGTACGCATCACATGCTGGCGGCCACCGGTCGCGACACGGGCGTTTGACTAAACTACGGAGGCACGGTGGTGAACGGCTACCGGGTATCGATGATATTGCTGTCGAGGGGTTGGTGGCATTACGATGAACTATGATGGCCTTATTTCACCTTGAATCGGAGGTGGCCAAAATGTTGATTACTTCCTGCTCGTCAATTTGCGGAAAATCCCGGTAAAACTGGCTGACGGCGTTAAAGTTGTCCGGTGTATGCAGGCAGACCACCTTATCGGCAAACGGGCTGACGCTGGCGAGACTGGTGCGTGGCGCCACGGGGACGGCGCAGATTAGCTCCGACGGGCCTCTGGCACGGATGCCATGCAGTGCTGCAATCATGGTGGCGCCAGTGGCCAAGCCATCATCCACCACGATGACGATGCGGTGGTGCGGGTCGACTTGACGCCTGAACGGCGTGTATTGATTGCGCCGCCGTTCCAGCATTTGCAGTTGCCGGACTTTTTCCTGTTCGATAAACGCATGCATCTGGGCGGAATCCTCGATCACGGGCGAAAGATAGGCGCAACCACTTTCGTCGATGGCGCCGATCGCGTATTCAGGATCAAACGGTGCTCCCAGCTTGTGCACCAGGATCACGTCCAGCTCTCCCTCCAGCCGTTGCGCGATCACTTTTCCCATCGGTACCGCGCCACGCGGAATTGCCATTATCAATGGGTTGCGGCCACGATAGGCGTGTAGATCCAAGGCCAGCGCTTCCGCTGCTTCGGCACGATCGGCAAAGAGGTATGGTGGGCGCATGGAATTTTTCCTCTGCAGCGCGGCGTGGCAGATGGTTCAACGTCTGATGCGCCGCAACTAGGGGTGCTGGTAGAGACCGATCAGTTCGGCCTGGTCGATGACATGGCCTTGCATCGCCCGCTCCAGTTTTGCCTTGCTTGGATTGCCAAGGTCGGGAAGCAAGACATCCAGCGCCAACAGACGGAAAAAATAGCGATGGCGGCCAATCGGTGGGCAAGGTCCATCATATCCGGCGTGTTTCGAGTCATTGGTGCCTTGCTGCGTTCCCGGCGGTAGCGCAGCCGGTAGCACGCCAGCAGTCAGTCCGGAAGTATTCGCCGGAATGTTGTAGAGCACCCAATGCACCCAGATTCTTTGTGGCGCCGCCGGATCTGGAGCGTCGGGGTCTTCCATAATCAACGCCAGGCTCTTTGCCTTGGGCGAGATGCCAGACCACGATAAGGGTGGCGACAGGTTGCGGCCATCACACGTATGGACGGCTGGTATGCCTTGCCCGGCACCGAATGCGCTGGAAGTCAGACTCAGGCGTGCGCTGTCCTGCTTTTGCGCCGGCACGACCGGAGTCACCAGCCCGATGGCGATCGCAATTCCGAGCCCAAGCTGGAGATATTTTTCGAGGTGCGTGACGGACGCCATTTCAACGGCTCTGCAGTTCTGTAATGGTGGCTCAGGACGACTTCCTTGACTTCGCTACATCGCAATACCGAATGCCTGCCTGTACCAGCCGCGTGAACTCCTTGGCGGCATCAGGCGCTGGATTTTCGAGCTCGTTCCGGGATGGAGAACACCAGCGATGCGAGCATGCAAACCACACTTGCAGGCTACTCTGGAACTACTGGCGGCACTGCTCCGTCAGCCAGGATTTTTATTTTTACTTGACATGTCTCAAACAGCGCCATTATCCAGGCCCGCCCTTCAGCGTATTGTGATGTTGATGAAACATTTGTCAGGTTGCCATTTGTAAGTTCTGGCAATCTTAACCATGTAAGGGAAACAA
>DATJCV010000122.1:0-3207 GCA_035497775.1 Burkholderiaceae bacterium
GCGACCACCACGGCACCATCGCCCGCGTGCGCGCCGGCCTGCAGGCGCTCGACATCGGCATCCCGGCCGGCTATCCGGATTACGTGCTGCACAAGATGGTGACGGTGATGAAGAACGGCGAGGAAGTGAAGATTTCCAAGCGCGCCGGTTCCTACGTCACCTTGCGCGACCTGATCGAATGGTCGGCCGGCGACGATGCGACTGATTTGACGCGCGGCCGCGACGCGGTGCGCTTCTTCCTGATTTCGCGCAAGGCCGACACCGAATTCGTGTTCGACGTCGACCTGGCGCGCGCGCAATCCGACGAAAATCCGGTGTACTACGTGCAATATGCGCACGCCCGCATCTGTTCGGTGCTGGCGCAGTGGGGCGGCAACGAAAGCAGCCTGGAGGGCGTCGACCTGGCGCCGCTGACGGCGCCGCGCGAGGCGGCGCTGCTGGCCAAGCTGGCCGAGTATCCGGAAACCCTGCAGAAGGCGCTGGAAGAGCTGGGCCCGCACCAGGTGGCGTTCTACCTGCGCGAGCTGGCCGGCGAACTGCACGGCTATTACAACGCCGAGCGGGTGCTGGTGGACGATGCTTCGATTAAAATGGCGCGGCTGGCCTTGCTGTGCGCGACGCGCCAGGTATTGAGAAACGGATTGGCGCTGCTCGGAGTTTCGGCGCCGGCCAGGATGTAATCGGGAACGTATGTTCAACTACAAAAGCAAGCAGGCGGGCGGCACATTTCTCGGGCTGATCCTGGGTCTGGTCATCGGCCTCGGGATCGCCGTGGTGGTGGCGGTGATGATCATGAAAACGCCGATTCCGTTCACCAACAAGCAGGCGCGCCCGGAACGGCCGGCGGATGCCGCCGGCGGCCAGATCGCCGACCCCAATCAGGCGATGTATGGCAAGCGTGATGCCGCCCGGAACGGTGCACCGGATGTTGCCGCTCCGGCGCCGGTGCCGCCCAACACCGCGCAGGCGCCGGACAGCCGCGCGCCGATCGTCGACAATTCGATTCTCGACAAGCCGAAGAAGCCGGACGACGCCAAGGCCGACAGTGGCCAGTGGATCTATTATCTGCAGGCCGGCGCCTTCCGCTCCCAGGCCGACGCCGACAGCACGCGCGCCAAACTGGCGCTGCTCGGCTTCGAGGCGCAGGTCACCGAGCGCGAATCGGACCAGGGCACCTTGTACCGCGTGCGGCTGGGGCCGTTCACGCAACTGGAAACCGTGAACCGCATGCGCAGCAAGCTGTCCGACAATGGCGTCGATGCAGCCGTGGTGCGTACCGCCAAATAGCGATTGATATCGTCAGACTGTTTTTTAACAAAGGACTCGTATGCGACTTTTCCCCCGCCTGTTGGCCAGCCTTGGTTTCGCCCTGGTAGCGCTGTCCGCCGCCGCCTCTCCCGCCAGCCCGCAAAACGGCCAGGATTACCGCACGCTGGAGCAGCCGCAGCAAACCGCCCCCGGCAACAAGGTCGAAGTCACCGAATTCTTCTGGTACAACTGCCCGCACTGCAATGCGTTCGAGCCGGCGCTGGAAGACTGGGTCAAGAAACAAGGCGACAAGATCGTCTTCAAGCGCGTGCCGATCGCGTTCCGCGATTCCTTCATCCCGCAGCAAAAGCTGTACTACACGCTGGAAGCGCTGGGCCAGGTCGACGAGTTGCACAAGAAGGTGTTCTACGCCATCCACGTCGAACGCCAGCGGCTCGACACCGATAACGAGATCGCCGATTTCATCGGCAAACAGGGCGTCGACAAGAAGAAATTCCTCGATATGTACAACTCGTTCGCGGTGCAGACCAAGGTGCGGCAGGCGACCCAGTTGCAGGCGGCCTATCAGGTCGACGGCGTGCCGCTGGTGGCGATCAATGGCCGCTACCTGACCTCGCCGTCGATCGTCGGCGCCAGCATCGGCAATCGGCCGGAAGCGGTGCTGCAGTCGTCAACCTTGCAGGTGATGGATTTCCTGGTGGCGAAAGCGGCGAAAGAACGCGCCCCGGTGGCTGCGTCAGCCGCCCCCGCGCCAAAGAAAAAATAGGATCGGCTGATCCGCTCCGGTACGCCACCGAAGCGCTCAGGCACGCGCCCGCCGCTCGCAAGAGGGCGGGCGTTTTCATGTCAGGCATTCGAATTCTCAGGAGTCGAGCATGCAGCGAGTCTTCATCACCGGCGCGTCCAGTGGGATCGGTGCGGCGCTGGCGCGCCAATATGCCGCCCAGGGTGCCAGCGTTGGCCTGGTGGCGCGCCGACAGGCGGAACTGGAACGGCTGAGCGCCGCCCTGCCGCATCCGGAACGGCACCGGATCTATGCGCTGGACGTCACCGACCATGCCGCGCTGGCCGCCGCCGCCGCCGATTTCATCGCGGCGCACGATGGCGTCGACGTCGTCATCGCCAATGCCGGCATCTCGCACGGCACCTCGACCGCGCACGCAGCAGACCAGGCGGTGTTCGAACGCATCGTCGCCACCAATCTCAACGCCACCGTGGCCACCTTTGCGCCGTTCCTGGTCACTATGCAGCAGCAGGCACAGGCAGGCAGTCGTGCCTGCCGGCTGGTCGGCATCGGCAGCGTCGCCGGCATCCGCGGCCTGCCCGGCGCCGGCGCCTACAGCGCCTCGAAAGCGGCCGTCATCAGCTATTGTGAATCGCTGCGGGTGGAATTGCGCGCGTCCGGCATCAAGGTAGTCACCATTTCACCCGGCTACATCGACACGCCGATGACGCGCGGCAATCCCTACCCGATGCCGTTCCTGATGCCGGCGGACCAATTCGCCAAGCGCGCGGCGGCCGCGATTGACGCCGGCGTCAGCTACCGCGTGATCCCGTGGCAGATGGGAGTCGTCGCCAAGCTGCTGCGGCTGTTGCCAAACTGGTTGTACGACGCCGCGTTTGCCAGGGCGCCGCACAAGCCGCGCCAGGAGAAGGTGTAAGACGCATTCGACGAACTGCGCCGGCGCCCGTTTGGGTTTGCTTTTGCCGTGGCCTTTGTTTTTGACGGGAAATCCGCTTGGGACGCTGCCGCTGATGCGGCGCCGAAATCGGATCAGAAACGAAACATGTCTGAGCGCAGCGAGTTGGTTTCGTTTCCCGATTTTGGCGCCGCAGCGGCGGGAACCCGCAGGGCAGCGGCCTCGCGGTCGCCTTCTTTTGCTTACTTTTCTTGGCGAGACAAGAAAAGTAAGTAGCCGCCGGGCTACCCCCGGCCAG
>DATJCV010000123.1:0-21018 GCA_035497775.1 Burkholderiaceae bacterium
GCTTGCCGCCACCGCTATTGACCGTGCGCAACCGCTCCACCGCTAATCTCCGCGCTTGGCCAGGAAGGCGTTGAAGCCGTGATCTGCATAGGCTGATAATGGCAACTCATCGGCCAATACCGCAGCGTCGAGGTCTGCAATGTCATTGATATGGCTTTGTTGTTCATATTGGTACAAGCCGACAAACAGCATCAGTCCGGCCAATAGCGGTGCGGCAACGCCTAGCCGCACCAACCAGGAGCGGCTATCGCGGCCGAATTCAAGTCTGCCGGCGCCGGCCAGAAGCGAAGCCGGCGCCCTGACTTCCACTTTCTTGCGCGACAAGGCAAGTTCACGCGCAGCTGCCAAGCGTGCCGCCATGGCGGACGGCAATGCGTCGCTGCGCTGGTCCAGAGCGCGCCGCACCTTATAGGCAAATTCCAATTCTTCGCTATTGTTCACAGGCTGATTCCTTTGGCTTTTAGCGCGCGTGCCAACGCATGTGTGGCACGTGAGCAGTGAGTCTTGACGCTACCCTCTGAACATCCCATGACGAGAGCGGTTTCAGCGATATCCATATCCTGCCAATAACGCATCAGGAAGGCTTCGCGTTGACGACTGGGCAGTTTTTTCACCTCGATTTCAATCATCGACAGAATCTGTTCGCGTTCAACCTGATCGGCGCTGGAACCGGCAGCCGATGCGTTTTCCGGTACGTAGGTAGCCAGAAGATCGAAATCTTCACCGCTTTCGTCACCGCGATTGTTGCTGGAAAACAGCGAAATCCAGGTATGGCGCACCTTTTCCCGGCGAAAATAGTCACGTATCGTGTTTTGCAATATGCGCTGGAATAACAACGGCAATTCAGCCGCCGGGCGGTCGCCGTAGCTGGAGGAGAGCTTGATCATTGCATCTTGCACCACGTCCAGCGCCGCCTCGTCCTTGCGTACGGCATACAGTGCCTGCTTGAAGGCACGGCGCTCGACGTCGGCAAGAAAATCCGAAAGCTCTTTGTCAGTGGCCATGCAGTAAGGCGTTGGAATCGAGGTTATCTGGAGTGGATTGGCAGAAAATGGCCGCTAAATAATCATTGGCGCTGGTATTGCGGTGTGCGCATGCTAGCAAAAAAGCGCGCTTGGCGCCCGATTTTCACCGTCGGTAGTAGCCGTGGGCATCGCCCGGCGGAATTTTGCTTGACCAAAATGGTGCAACGCATTAACGTAACAAACCTCTTTGGAATCCCAAAGAGGCCTCTGGTCTTTTCCTGTTTGACGCACCACGCCAAAGCCGAGAAGACGCGCTTCATTTGAAAGCTGTTTGCTCTAACCCACGTCAAAAGCGTGAGAAATTCGTAACGCTGCCTCAGCACATCCGGCCAAACGAGTTGCACCAAGCGCAATTTTGGTAGCGCGCCTACGGGCGCGCGACGAAATTGCGTGACTGCACGCAAAGGGAAGCCGAAGCACTGTCGCCGCGCGCGATTTCGCCAGGAGAGAGCATCCGATCAATTTCCAATGGACCTTGAAAGGACTTGTAATATGACTTTACCCATCACCGGCGCCGAAATTGTCGTGCGCTGCCTGGCCGAGGAAGGCGTCGAACACGTATTTGGCTATCCCGGCGGCGCTGTCCTGTATATCTACGACGCCATCTTCAAGCAGGAAAAATTCCAGCATATTCTGGTGCGTCATGAGCAGGCTGCGGTGCACGCCGCCGACGCCTATTCGCGCAGTTCGCAGAAAGTCGGGGTGGCACTGGTCACTTCCGGCCCTGGCGTCACGAATGCGGTGACCGGCCTGTCGACCGCCTACATGGATTCGATTCCGATGGTGGTCATTTCCGGCCAGGTGCCGTCGAGCGTGATCGGACAGGATGCATTCCAGGAATGCGACACGGTCGGCATCACCCGCCCGTGCGTCAAGCACAATTTCCTCGTCAAGGACGTGCGCGATCTGGCGTTGACGATTAAAAAGGCGTTCTATATTGCCACCACCGGCCGCCCGGGCCCGGTGCTGGTGGATATCCCGAAAGACATCACCGTACAGAAATGCGTCTTCGAGTATCCGAAAGAACTGGAGATGCGTTCCTACAAGCCGGTCGACAAGGGGCATTCGGGCCAGATCCGCAAGGCCTTGCAATTGTTGCTGCAAGCCGAACGGCCGATGATCTATACCGGAGGCGGCGTGATCCTGGCGAACGCGGCGCCGGAGCTGAACCAACTGGTGGACAAACTCGGTTTTCCCTGCACCAATACGCTGATGGGTCTGGGTGGCTATCGCGCGTCCAGCGACAAGTTCGTTGGCATGCCCGGCATGCACGGCACCTACGAAGCCAACATGGCGATGCAGCACTGCGACGTGCTGATCGCGATCGGCGCCCGTTTCGACGACCGCGTGATCGGCAATCCAAAGCATTTCGCGACGCGCGCGCGCAAGATCATTCACATCGACATCGATCCGTCGTCGATTTCGAAGCGCGTCAAGGTCGATATTCCGATCGTTGGCAACGTCAAGGATGTGCTGCAGGAATTGCTGGCGCAACTGGATGCGATCGACGTCAAGCTGCCGCCGCTGACGGATTGGTGGAAACAGATCGGCCAATGGCGCGAGCGTGAGTGCCTGAAATATGCGGGTTCGGATACCGACATCAAGCCGCAATCGGTGGTCGAAAAAGTCTGGCAGATCACCAAGGGCGACGCCTTCATCACTTCCGACGTCGGCCAGCACCAGATGTGGGCGGCGCAATACTATCGCTTCGACAAGCCGCGGCGCTGGATCAATTCCGGCGGCCTGGGCACCATGGGCGTCGGCCTGCCGTATGCGATGGGGGTGCAAATGGCCAATCCGGACGCCACCGTGGCCTGCATCACCGGCGAGGGTTCGATCCAGATGTGCATCCAGGAACTGGCAACCTGCAAGCAGTATCGCCTGACGCCGAAAATCATCATGCTGAACAACCGTTTTCTCGGCATGGTGCGGCAGTGGCAGGAGATCGAATACGGTTCGCGCTATTCGGAATCATATATGGATTCCTTGCCCGATTTCACCAAGCTGGTGGAAGCCTATGGCCATGTCGGCATGCTGATCGATAAGCCGGCAGACGTCGACGGCGCCTTGAAAGAAGCGTTTGCCATGAAAGACCGGCTGGTATTCATGAATTTCATTACGGATCAAACCGAGAACGTCTGGCCCATGGTCAAGGCGGGTCAGGGATTGACGGAAATGCTGCTGGGCTCGGAGGATCTGTAATCATGCGACATATCATTTCTGTCTTGCTGGAAAATGAAGCGGGTGCCCTGTCGCGCGTGGTTGGCCTGTTCTCGGCTCGTGGTTACAATATCGAAACCCTGACCGTGGCGCCGACCGAAGATCCGACGCTGTCACGCATGACCATCGTCACCTCCGGTTCGGACGATGTGATCGAGCAGATCACCAAGCATCTGAATCGTCTGATCGAAGTGGTGAAGGTGGTGGATCTCACTGAAGGTCCGCACATCGAGCGTGAACTGATGATGATCAAGGTGCGGGCCGTCGGCAAGGAACGCGAAGAAATGAAGCGCACGGCCGACATTTTCCGTGGCCGCATCATCGACGTCACGGAAAAAACCTATACGATCGAATTGACCGGCAACAAAACCAAGCTGGACGCCTTCATCGATTCCATTGATCGCGCCTCGATTCTGGAAACCGTGCGTACCGGCGGCTCCGGCATCGGCCGCGGCGAGCGCATCCTCAAACTCTGACCAGGCATTTTCTGATTCTTCAATTTCAATAAATCAATAGGAACGACATGAAAGTTTTTTACGACAAAGACTGCGACCTGTCCCTGATCCAGGGTAAGACCGTTGCCATCATCGGTTACGGTTCGCAAGGCCACGCGCACGCGCAAAACCTGAACGATTCGGGCGTCAAGGTAACGGTTGGCTTGCGCAAGGGCGGCGCTTCTTGGGACAAGGCGAAAAACGCCGGCTTGAACGTGGCCGAAGTGAACGACGCGGTGAAGGCGGCCGACGTCGTCATGATCCTGCTGCCGGACGAAAACATCGCCCAGGTCTACAACGAAAACGTGGCTCCGCATGCCAAGCAGGGCGCGGTGCTGGCTTTCGCACACGGCTTCAACGTCCACTACGGCCAAGTTGTGCCGCGTGCCGACCTTGACGTCATCATGATCGCACCGAAGGCTCCCGGCCACACCGTGCGCGGCACTTACACGCAAGGTGGCGGTGTACCGCACCTGGTCGCGGTCTACCAGGACAAGTCCGGCGTCGCGCGCGACATCGCCCTGTCGTACGCGATGGCCAACGGCGGCGGCCGCGCCGGCATCATCGAGACGAATTTCCGCGAAGAGACTGAAACCGACCTGTTCGGCGAGCAGGCCGTGCTGTGCGGCGGCACCGTGGAACTGGTCAAGGCTGGCTTCGAAACGCTGGTGGAAGCCGGCTATGCGCCGGAAATGGCGTATTTCGAATGCCTGCATGAATTGAAACTGATCGTCGACCTGATTTATGAAGGCGGTATCGCCAACATGAATTACTCGATCTCGAACAACGCCGAATACGGCGAGTACGTCACCGGCCCGCGGATTATCACCGAAGACACCAAGAACGCGATGCGCCAATGCCTGAAGGACATTCAGACCGGCGAATATGCGAAGAGCTTCATTCTGGAAAACAAGGCTGGCGCGCCGACCTTGAGTTCGCGCCGTCGCCTGACGTCAGAACACCAGATCGAACAGGTCGGCGAGAAATTGCGCGCCATGATGCCTTGGATCAAGAAGAACAAGTTGGTGGATCAAAGCAAGAACTAAGCTGTCAGCAAGGGTTCCAATGATTGTTATGTGGAAACCTTGTCATTGATAAATCAAATGGGGCGTCACTGGGTGTCGCCCCATTTTTTTCTGGAGAATACGCATGTTCAAAATCGGAACGCTGCTATTTTTAGCGATTTTGGCGGTCATGGGTACGCCTTCTACGTTGGCTCAGGCGCCGGCAACGGGGGCCGTGGCAACTTCCGGTGCGCTGGTCATCGTTCCCGCCTATGGGGAAGTGACGCAGGCCAATGATCAAGCCCATGCGACCTTCATGATCGAGGAACAAAACAAGGACAAGGCCGTGGCCGCGTCGCAAGTCAACAAGAAAATGAAACAGGGTGCCGACATCATCCGCCAGGCGGATCGCCAAGCCACGCTGAAGACGCGCGGCTACTATACCTACCCGGTATATGCGGACGAGGCGACGCGCCCACCCAGCAACAAGTCCAGGACGTTGGTCGGCTGGCGTGTTGGCCAATATCTGGAAGTGACGACCGGCAATCTGGACGGGCTGGCGAAAACCGTCGCCGCAGCGCAGAGTGTCCTGGCATTGAATGGCTTACAATTCGGCCTGACCGATGCTGCGCGGAAAAAGCTGGAGCAGCAACAAATTGAAGCGACCTATCGAAATTTGCTGGAGCGAATTGGTGCAATCGCCGGTGCGATGGGCCGCAGCACATCCGAAGCGATAGTCGAGACGGTCGATTTTGACGGGTCGGGCGCCTATGCGCCGGCCGCAGCGCCGAAAATGATGATGCGCGCATCGGCGGCAATGGATGCTGCACCGGTGGAAGAGCCTAGTTTCGAGCCGGGCGAAACCTCGCTCAGCATGCGTCTGGTAGGCAGAGTTAAATTCAAATGAGCTTGGGTGCGCAAGTCTGAAGGAGATTCTGCTGGCCGATGCATTGCTGTAATTGAGCCCCTGCTAATCAGCAGCACCGCCCGTAGAATTGTGGCCTCAGCAGCGCACTGGAACAGGCATGGAGCACCAAATGCAGCAGCAACTTGATAACCGCATGCAAGCGCTCGACGCTGAACAAAAAGATGGCGAGCCTCGGTGAAACGTGAGGCTTACCCCGAGCCTTCACCGAAAAGCATGATTTGCAGCTGACCTATTTCGACTACAAACTGGAGCATCATTGAACAATTATCCGCATCCGATTATTGCCCGTGAGGGTTGGCCGTATCTCGTCATTGCCTTCGCCGTCGCCATGTTGGTGTTGTGGCTGGCGCCGGTTTGGTCGATTCCTTTCTGGATCATTGCGCTGTTCGTATTGCAATTTTTCCGCGACCCGGCGCGGGTGATTCCGCAAGCTGCCGGCGTCGTCTTGTCGCCAGCGGACGGTCGTATCGTGGTGGTGGAAAAAGCGCACGACCCCTATGCCAATCGGGAAGCTTTGAAAATCAGCGTGTTCATGAATGTATTCAATGTGCATTCGAACCGCGCTCCGGTCGATGGCAAGATAGACGCCATCACCTATTTCCCGGGGAAATTCGTGAATGCGGATCTGGACAAAGCCTCGATCGAAAACGAACGCAATGCGCTGGTGATCACTGCACCCAACGGGCAAATCGTTACCTGCGTGCAAGTGGCGGGCCTGATCGCGCGGCGCATTCTCTGTTATGTCAACCCGGGTGAGAATTTGTCGCGTGGTCAGCGTTACGGATTTATTCGTTTTGGCTCGCGTGTCGATGTGTATCTGCCCTTGGATGCGAAGCCGAACGTGGCGGTCGGCGACAAGGTGTCAGCCACCGAAACCGTTCTCGCCACCTTCTGACGTTTTGCCACGCGCCGCAAACTGAACAGGAATATTTCCGCATGGTCACCTTCAATCGCCGCAAAGCCAAGACCAAAGCTGGGTCGATGCTAAAACTGCGCTTGGCCAAGCAGCAGACTGGCACAGCAGAAGAGGGGGTACTTGCCGCGCGCCCGCTGCCGCGGCGTGGTGTCTACCTGTTGCCGAACGCATTTACGACCGCTGCGCTATTTTGCGGTTTTTACGCGATCGTGATGGCCATGAACCTGAAGTTCGACCATGCCTCGATCGCGATTTTCGCGGCAATGGTACTGGACAGCCTGGATGGCCGGGTGGCGCGTTTGACCAATACGCAAAGCGAGTTCGGTGCGCAATACGACAGCTTGTCCGATATGGTGTCGTTTGGCGCGGCGCCCGCGCTGGTAGTCTATGAATGGTCGCTGCGCGGGCTGGGCAAGCTGGGATGGCTGGCGGCGTTCGTGTATTGTGCCGGCGCCGCGCTGCGCCTGGCGCGTTTCAACACCAATATTGAAGTGGTCGACAAGCGCTATTTTCAAGGCCTGCCAAGTCCGGCAGCAGCGGCACTGGTGGCCGGCTTCGTCTGGTTGATGGACGATTTGCGTTTCGCCGGAGCTGATCTGGATTGGCTGTCTTGGGGCATCACGCTGTATGCCGGCTTGACCATGGTGACCAACGTGCCGTTTTACAGCTTCAAAGACATCAATTTCCGCAAGCCGGTGCCATTCATCGTCGCATTTTTGATGGTGCTGGCGTTGGTTGCGATTTCCGGCGATCCGCCGAAAGTGCTGTTCGGCCTGTTCGTGTTGTACGGGCTGTCGGGATACGCCATTTACTTCTGGCGCTGGTTCAAGGGCAAACCGGTCAGTATCGTGCAAACCGAAGTCGAAGGTAGTGAAGATAGTGAGCATCATTGATGGCTACTCGTTCGTCAAAAAGTTGCGCTTTTTCTGAAATGCGCATATAGTTTTTAAATGTTCCGTGCCAAACACATCGTTATTGCCGCTTTCAGCAGCTTGATTCCAGGCCTGCTATCGCTTTGCCTACTGCGCTAACGCGCAAAAATCCCATACCCCACAATTCGTGCAGTTTTCCGTCCATGCCGCCGGCAAGGACAGGCGAAGAAGTATTCAAAAACCGTAGCGCGCTTTTTTCAAGGAGTCTCAAATGACCGCAAATTCAGCCGACAAGCTCATTATTTTTGATACCACATTGCGGGATGGTGAGCAGTCGCCCGGTGCATCGATGACGAAGGAAGAAAAAATCCGGATTGCCAAACAACTCGAACGACTGAAGGTGGATGTCATCGAGGCAGGGTTTGCGGCGGCTTCGGACGGTGATTTCGAGGCGATCCGGGCGATTGCCGGCTTGGTCAAGGACGCGACCGTTTGTTCCCTGTCGCGCGCCAACGATCGCGATATTTCGCGAGCAGCCGAGGCGCTGCGTGGCGCGGCTCAAGCTCGTATCCACACTTTCATTGCGACTTCGGCATTGCATATGGAAAAGAAATTGCGCATGACGCCGGAGCAAGTGCTGGAGCAGGCCAGGTTATCGGTGCGCTTCGCGCGCAATCTCGTGGCGGATGTCGAGTTTAGCCCAGAAGACGGGTATCGCAGCGATGTCGATTTCCTGTGCCGGGTGATTGAAACCGCCATTACGGAGGGCGCCACGACCATTAATGTGCCGGATACGGTCGGTTATGCAATTCCTGAGCTGTACGGTAATTTCATCAAGAATCTGCGCGAACGAGTACCGAACAGCGACAAGGCAATCTGGTCCGTGCATTGTCATAACGATCTTGGGATGGCGGTCGCCAATTCGCTCGCCGGCGTGAAAATCGGCGGTGCGCGCCAAGTGGAATGCACAATCAACGGTCTGGGCGAGCGCGCCGGCAATTGCTCCCTGGAAGAAGTCGTGATGGCCGTTAAGACGCGCAGAGATTATTTTAATCTGGCGCTCGGGATCGATACTCAGCATTTGCTGGCGGCCAGCCGCATGGTGAGCCAGACCACCGGTTTCGTAGTGCAGCCGAACAAGGCGGTGGTGGGAGCGAATGCGTTTGCGCACGCTTCCGGTATTCATCAGGATGGAGTTCTGAAGGCGCGTGACACCTACGAAATCATGAGGGCGGAGGATGTCGGCTGGAGCGCCAACAAGCTGGTGTTGGGTAAGCTCTCCGGCCGCAATGCCTTCAAGCAGCGACTGGAAGAGCTTGGCATTGGCCTCGCTTCCGAAGCCGAAGTGAACTCTGCCTTCATGCGCTTCAAGGAGTTGGCCGACCGCAAATCGGAAATCTTCGACGAAGACATCCTGGCGCTGGTGTCGGACGAAATGCAGTCCAGCGAAAATGAACACTACCGTTTTGTGTCGTTGTCGCAGCATTCGGAAACCGGTGAAAAGCCGAACGCCCAGATCGTCTTTTCCGTAAATGGCGCCGAATCGAGTTGCAGTGGTGAAGGCAACGGCCCGGTGGATGCAATCGTCAATGCGATCGAAGGCAAGGTACAGAGCGGTGCCGAGCTATTGTTGTTTTCAGTAAATTCGATCACGACCGGGACGCAATCTCAGGGTGAAGTAACGATGCGGCTGTCGCGAGCCGGGCGCATTGTCAACGGGGTCGGGGCGGACCTTGATATCGTCGTAGCATCCGCCAAAGCCTATCTGTCCGCCCTGAACAAGCTGCAGTCGCATGCGGAAAAATTGAATCCGCAACTGTGATGAAAATGCAGGCGGCGATGAGTTGTGCGCCTGAAAAAAAAGTCCGCATCGAAGATGCGGACTTTCGTGTTGCACCTATTTATGCACGTCTATGCATTACTGAACAGTAATTTTTTTGGGTTGTGCCGCTTCTTTTTTTGGCAGAGTAAGTGTCAAAACGCCATTCTCCAGATGAGCATCGGCCTTGTTTTCGTCAACCTCGGTTGGCAAGGTGAAGCTGCGGCTGAATTTGTTGATGATGCGCTCTGAATGCAGTATGTTGTCGCCTTCCCTTTGCACCGTTTCATGCTTCACATCTGCTTCGATGGAAACACGCCGATTGTCTACTGCAAGCCGCATACCTTCCTTGGCAACACCCGGCACGTCGGCTTCGACGATGAATGCCTGGTCGTTCTCGATGACGTTCATGCGCGGGCTGGAGATCGCTGGGTCTTGATTTTCCCAAGGTGCCAGGAATTCTTCAAGCATGCTATCCATCAGACGCTCCAGTGGACGGCCGTACGAGCTTGAGCGCAATGCCGTTGATACCGGAAATCCATTTCGTAATACCAGATTCATGATCGCCTCCTGTCAAAAAAGAGGAGCATGGCTCCATGTTTTTTACATAAGGCGGTCGACAAAAATTTCAAGAGGGCGCGAGATAACGACGCTTTCTATCTAATCCGTCCGAACAGTCCTCGCTCGGGGTCGGGATCGAATTTCGGATCGGGCCCGTTTTCCAATTTGCGCACAATGCCGGAATCATCGAAATACACATGCATCAAGGAGTTCCAGACGCCGCTTTCCTTGTACGGATACGACCATACTTCCCGTCGAACCAGAGTCAGGTAGGTGATTTCGCTCGGAGCGCCGATTGTGCGCAGCACGTCTGCCTTGCCGTCGCGGTCGATCTTGATGGTGGCAAACTTTTGCATCGTCAATACCTGTTCCCACGATAGCAAACGGCCATCAGCGCTGATCCGCGCCATATAGGTTTCCTGGCCCCATGGTCCACGCCGGTATTCCAGCACATGCCCGTCGGCCAGCGGATAGCGTGCGGTCGGCGACCCAGCTCGCGCCATTAGATTTGCTTCGGGTTCGCCCAGGCTGACGGGAGGCTGCTTGCCGAACACCGTGCAACCAGCCAGTAGCAAAACGGCGACACAATAATAAATAGACAATAGATATTTTTTCATGGGAAAGGACTGGGTTGCTTGGGTCTAAATACGTCCGCATTTGAGCTGCTCGGGTATTTCCTGTATACTCCGCCCTCTGGTCAATCCGACTGGTTCTTTAACTGTTGTTCACGATGTATGGGGTTGTGACTCTGCGCATCGCTTGTGAAAGGTAATGGTATGTCGATAGAAAAAGCCGCCAAGGCGGCAATTGTTGCGGACAATGCTCGTGCCGCCAACGATACCGGATCTCCGGAAGTGCAGGTTGCGTTGCTGACTGCCCGTATCAATGAATTAAACGGCCACTTCAAGGCGCACGTCAAGGATCATCACTCCCGTCGTGGCTTGATCAAGATGGTGAATCGTCGTAAAAGCCTGCTGGCGTACCTGAAAGACAAAGACGCCAATCGCTATCGCGCACTGATCGAAAAACTCGGTCTGCGTAAATAATTTGCTTGCGACATCTACGCCGACCTAGAGTTGGAATGCCCGCGTCAGTTTGCTGACGTGGGCATTTGCGTTTTTGTGGTTGGCATGGCTGTGCTGCAACGAGTAGTGAAATGGCAAGCTGCCATCTGTGGTGAGGTGAACGACAGCGCCTGAAAATCTGTCGGTAAAAATAGAAAGGAAACACCATGTTTAACAAAGTCACCAAGACCTTCCAGTACGGTCAGCATCAAGTCACGCTGGAGACCGGTGAAATCGCGCGCCAGGCTTCCGGCGCCGTACTCGTTTCGATCGAAGATACCGTTGTGCTGGCGACAGTGGTCGCCAGGAAAGATGCCAAGCCGGGTCAGGATTTCTTTCCGCTGACGGTCGACTATATTGAAAAAACCTATGCTGCCGGCCGCATTCCCGGTGGTTTTTTCAAGCGCGAAGGCCGGCCTTCGGAAAAGGAAACGCTTACCTCGCGCCTGATTGACCGCCCGATCCGCCCGCTGTTCCCGGAAGGCTATCTGAACGAAGTACAGGTCATCATTCATGTGCTGTCGGTCAATCCCGAGATTGATCCCGACATCGCCGCGATGATTGGCGCCTCGGCCGCCTTGTCAGTGTCTGGCGTGCCATTCAACGGCCCGGTTGGCGCGGCGCGCGTCGGCTACATTGATGGTCAATACGTGCTGAATCCGACCACCACTCAATTGACCAATTCGGACCTGAACCTGGTGGTGGCAGGCACCGAAATTGCCGTCTTGATGGTGGAATCCGAAGCCAAGCAATTGTCCGAAGAAGTCATGCTCGGAGCGGTGATGTATGGTCACGAGCAAATGCAAGCGGTGATCAATGCAATCCATGAACTGGTACGCGACGGTGGCAAGCCGGAAGTCGAATGGCAGCCGGCGCCGAAAAACGACGCCCTGATCGCGCGCGTCGCTCATTTCGGCGAAACCAAGCTGCGTGATGCATACCAGACCCGCGACAAGCAGGCACGTACCGCCAAGCTGAAGGACGCGACGGCCGAGGTCAACGCCGCGCTGGCGGCCGAAGCGGCATCGATCGGCGCCGTGGCACCGGATGCAGCCGAAGTCGGCAACATCCTGTTCGACATGGAAGCGAAGATCGTGCGCTCGCAAATCCTCGATGGCGAACCGCGCATCGACGGCCGCGATACCCGCACCGTGCGTCCAATCACGATTCGCACCGGCGTACTGCCGCGTACTCACGGTTCAGCGCTGTTCACCCGTGGTGAAACCCAGGCACTGGTGGTGGCCACGCTCGGCACCGCGCGCGACGAGCAAAAAATCGATGCGCTGATGGGCGAATACAGCGACCGTTTCATGCTCCACTACAACATGCCGCCGTTCGCGACCGGCGAAACCGGCCGCGTCGGCACGCCGAAGCGCCGCGAGATCGGCCACGGCCGTCTGGCCAAGCGGGCTCTGCAGGCGGCTTTGCCGGCGCCGGAAGAGTTCAGCTATTCGGTGCGCCTGGTATCGGAAATCACCGAATCCAACGGCTCGTCGTCGATGGCCTCGGTGTGCGGCGGCTGTCTGGCGCTGATGGATGCCGGCGTGCCGATGACTGCGCACGTGGCCGGTATCGCCATGGGCCTGATCAAGGAAGGCAACAAGTTCGCGGTGCTGACCGACATCCTGGGCGATGAAGATCACCTGGGCGACATGGACTTCAAGGTGGCCGGCACCGCCAATGGCATCACGGCGCTGCAGATGGACATCAAGATTCAGGGCATCACCAAGGAAATCATGCAGGTGGCGCTGGCGCAGGCCAAGGAAGGCCGCGTCCACATTCTCGGCAAGATGCAGGAAGCCGTACCGCACGGGAAGACCGAGCTGTCCGACTTTGCGCCGCGCCTGATCACGATCAAGATCAATCCGGAAAAGATCCGCGACGTGATCGGCAAGGGCGGCGCGGTGATCCGTGCGTTGACCGAGGAAACCGGCACCCAGATCGACATCAGCGACGAAGGCGTGGTCACCATCGCCTCGGTCGACGCCAGCGCCGGCCAGGAAGCCAAGCGCCGCATCGAAGAGCTGACGGCCTCGGTCGAAGTCGGCAAAGTGTACGAAGGCACGGTGCTCAAGCTGCTCGATTTCGGCGCCATCGTCCAGGTGTTGCCGGGCAAGGACGGCTTGCTGCACATCAGCCAGATTGCCAACGAGCGTGTCAATGCGGTGGCTGACTATCTGAGCGAAGGTCAACAAGTGCGCGTCAAAGTGCTGGAAACCGATGACCGCGGCCGTCTCAAGCTGTCAATGAAAGCAGTCACGGCGGAAGAGGGTGGCGCTGCGGTCGCGCCACAGTAAGCGAGTAAGGCCCGAGGCGAACTGGTATCTCAGGCTGCCTCGCTGAAAAAGCCGCACGACAGTGATGTCGAGCGGCTTTTTTGATTGTATGCAAGCATCGTAATCGGCAGCGTAGCGTGCGATGCATGACGCAGTTTTATACTATATATAGTATTTTGTAATCCACTTGTATATCAGGAGAAACCGTTGCGTTTTTCGGCATACTCCTGAAATTTTCATTTTCGATCCAGCTTTCCCAATGACGCAGGCCCAGTCAAGTCGCTTGCGCTACCATGTTAAACACATGTGCCGCGCTTGATTGCGCGTCACCCTTGGGTAGCAACGCTGAATTATGTCGTTTTGAGCAGCGGAATTTTTATGGTCCATATCGTTATCATCGGCTGCGGTTTTGGTGGTTTGGCGGCGGCGCGGGAACTGGCCGGCGCTGACGTTCGAATAACGCTGATCGATCGCAGCAACCATCACTTGTTCCAGCCGTTGCTGTACCAAGTGGCGACGGCCGGGCTGTCGGCACCCGCGATCGCCGCTCCGATCCGGCACATCCTGGCCGCCCAGCGCAATCTGACTACGCTGATGGCCTGCGTGACCGATATCCGCGTCGAACAACGCAGCGTGGAGTTGGAGGATGGTCATCAAATCACCTACGATTACTTGATCGTCGCCAGCGGTTCCACTCACAGCTATTTTGGTCACGACGAATGGGCCCGTTACGCACCGCCACTGAAGACGCTGGAAGATGCGTTTGAAATCCGCACGCGCACGCTGATGGCCTTCGAGCGCGCCGAGCGCGAGGCCGATGAAGACAAGCGCGCTGCATGGCTGACGTTTGCAGTGATCGGTGCTGGCGCCACCGGCGTCGAGATGGCTGGCACCTTGGCAGAAATCAGTCACCATACTTTACGCGGCGAATTTCGCCATATCGACTCGCGCCACGCACGGGTAGTGTTGCTGGAAGGCTCGGACCGTGTGCTGCCGCCGTATCCACCTGACCTGTCAGAAAAGGCGCAGATGCAGTTGATGCGGCTGGGGGTCGAAGTGCGCACTGGTTGTCGCGTGAGTGCGATCGATGCCGATGGCGTGACTTTTTCGGGAGCGGATGGCGAGCAGCGGCTGCTGACGAAAACCGTGATCTGGTCGGCTGGAGTTGCGGCGTCGCCGCTCAGCCAGGCATTGGCCGCGGGCGGCGACGTGCAGCTGGATCGTGGCGGCCGGGTACAGGTTGAACCCGACTTGTCACTTCCCGGCCGTGCCGAAGTGTTCGTGATTGGCGACCTGGCGGCGATCAGTACCGACGGCAAGCCGGTGCCGGGTGTGTCGCCGGCGGCCAAGCAGATGGGGCGCACTGCGGCGCGCAATATCCTGCTGCGCATCAAGGGTCAGCCTGCTGTTTTTTTTCGCTACCGCGATTTCGGTTCGCTTGCGACCATTGGCCGCAAGGCGGCCGTGGCGATGGTCGGCCGGATCAGGTTTTCCGGTTATCCCGCGTGGCTGTTCTGGCTATTCGTCCATCTCTATTTCCTGATTGGCTTTCGCAATCGGCTGATGGTGATGACCGACTGGGCTTGGGCTTACTTCACGTTTGAACGGAATGCGCGCATCATCACCAATACCGAAGTTGAAACCCGCAGCACCGCGCAGAAACTGGGCTAGCGGGGTCATCCAACAATATTGAATTTCTGGAAAAGAAGCATGCGAGCAATCGAAATCACCCAATATGGCGCTCCCGAGGTGCTGCAATTATGCCAGCGGCCGCTGCCACTCCTGAACCCGGGCGAAGTGCTGATCAAGGTGCACGCCGCCGGAGTCAACCGGCCCGATGTATTGCAGCGCGCCGGGCACTACCCGGTACCGCCCGGCGCTTCTGATCTGCCTGGCTTGGAAATTGCTGGCGCGATCGTCGACGGCGACCTGGCCGGCAGTCATTTCCAGATTGGCGACATGGTTTGCGCGCTGGTGCAGGGTGGCGGTTATGCCGAGTACTGCACAGCGCCGCTCCGCCAGTGCCTACCTGTGCCGCGCGGCCTGTCTGCGCTCGAGGCGGCGTCGCTGCCGGAAACCTTCTTTACGGTCTGGAGTAACGTGTTTGATCGGGCGCGCCTGGCGGCGGGTGAAAGCTTGCTGGTGCAGGGCGGCAGTTCCGGGATTGGGGTTGCCGCGATCCAGATCGCGACGGCGCTTGGCCATCGCGTCTTCGCCACCGCCGGTTCGGACGAAAAATGCCGCGCCTGCGAGGCGCTTGGTGCCGATCTGGGCATCAACTATCGCAATATGGATTTTGTCGAGGCGGTCAAGACGGCGACCGCCGGCAAGGGTGTCGATGTGATTCTCGACATGGTTGGCGGCGAGTATGTGCCGCGTGAGATCGGTTGCCTGGCGGATGACGGACGGCTGGTGTTGATCGCCTTGCTGGGCGGTTCTCGCGCCACGATCGACCTCGGCCAAGTCTTGCGTCGGCGGCTGACGCTGACCGGCTCAACCCTGCGCCCGCGGCCGGAACCGTTCAAGGCGGCCATCGCCGACCAGTTGCGGCAACGAGTCTGGCCATTGATCGAGGCCGGAAAAATCAAGCCAGTCATCTACCGTGCTTTCCCGCTGGAGCAGGCGGCGCAGGCACATACATTGATGGAAAGTAGTGCGCATATTGGGAAAATCATGCTCGCAATTTCATAAACTTCCGTCGGGTATCACTGAAATTGTTGATGGCGTGGGCGTTAACGGCGACCGCTATTTTTGTTGTGTACAGTTCCCATTTTTTATTGATATTGCCAAGGCTGCTGGCGGACGTTGGTATGGTCCTGCGCAACGCAACTTCGGGTGTCACGCAGGAGTCAAATAAAGGCTTGTGTTTGACCATGCTTGTTGCGGCGCGATAGAATGCCGGGTTATTGAAACGGTAGGGTGCTATGCGTCGCAAACTGATTGTCGGCAACTGGAAGATGAACGGCTCACTGGACGCGAATGCGGTTTTGTTGGCCGCTATCGCCACCAGTAACGTACATGATTGTGATATGGCCGTGTGTGTGCCAGCACCGTATTTTGCCCAATGCCGGGATGCGCTTGGTGCGAGTGCCGTGGCATGGGGCGGTCAGGATGTCTCGATGCATGAGGCCGGCGCTTATACCGGCGAGATCTCTGCCGGCATGCTGAGGGATTTTGATTGTGTTTATGTCATTGTTGGTCACTCGGAGCGGCGTGCCTTGCACGCCGAAAGCGATCAGGTGGTGGCGCACAAGGCAAAACGCGCCGTGGCCGCCGGTTTGGCGCCGATCGTCTGTGTCGGTGAGACGCTGGAGCAGCGTGAATCAGGCCAGACTGGCGCGGTGATTGAGCGCCAGATCGACGCTGTGCTGAGTGCGTTGAATGCCGAGGATTTGGCAAAAATCGTGGTCGCGTACGAACCGGTCTGGGCCATCGGCACCGGCAAGACAGCAACGCCGGCAATGGCGCAGGAAGTCCATGCGACCTTGCGCGCACGGTTGGCGGAAAAGGATGCGCTGGCAGCATCCCGGGTGCGAATTTTGTATGGTGGCAGCATGAAGCCGGACAATGCTTCGCAATTATTAGCCATGCCGGACATCGATGGTGGCCTGATTGGGGGCGCCGCCCTGAAGGCGACTGATTTCCTCGCCATTGCACATGCTGTCCCAATGTTTGCAGGTAACGACTAACGCAAGAATTAACTCGGAATTGAAAGCCATTGATGAATTATTTATTTACCGCCATCGTTGTGATCCAGGTGATTTCTGCGTTGGCAATTATTGCTCTTGTGCTGTTACAGCATGGCAAAGGCGCTGACATGGGAGCTGCATTTGGCTCCGGTGCCTCAGGCAGCCTGTTCGGCGCCTCGGGTTCATCCAATTTTCTATCCAAATTTACTGCTGCCGCTGCCGCTGTATTTTTTATTGCCACACTGGCGCTCGCATTTTATGGTGGGCGACATAAGGCTGCCGGTGGTGGCGTGATGGAAAATCTGCCAGCGGCATCGGTGCCGGCCGCCTCGACTGCGGCGCCTGCGTCATCCTCGTCTCCAGAGTCCGCAGTAACTGGCGGCACGTCAAAACCCGCAGCACCAACGGCGCCTGCCGATCAATCCAGCCAAATTCCGAAATAATGCGTTTTTACGCAGAGATTGGCCATGGTTTAGGTGTGGGCAGATTGAATCAAGGCACTAAAACAGAGTAAAATACGAAGGTTGTGCCGACGTGGTGGAATTGGTAGACACGCTATCTTGAGGGGGTAGTGGCGAAAG
Organism: Burkholderiaceae bacterium; assembly: GCA_035497775.1. Taxonomy (GTDB): domain Bacteria; phylum Pseudomonadota; class Gammaproteobacteria; order Burkholderiales; family Burkholderiaceae_D; genus DATJCV01. The sequence continues at coordinate 17,450 of DATJCV010000123.1, forward strand.
CTGTGCGAGTTCGAGTCTCGCCGTCGGCACCAAGTAAGCAATACTTATAATAAGAAAGCCAGCGAGGGACGCGCCTAAGCTGGCTTTTTATTGAGATAACTTTGAATTGACCGGGCGTATCATGCGGCGCATCATTTCGCACAATTGTTAGTTCTTGCTTAGCAGCCAATCGTGAACCTCGAAGAATACTTCCCCATTTTGCTTTTTATTCTGGTCGGCATTGGTGTCGGCGTCGTGCCTCAGGTGCTGGGGCGTGTCGTCGCTCCCTATCGACCGGATTCACAAAAGAATTCACCCTACGAGTGCGGTTTCGAAGCCTTTGAAGATGCGCGCATGAAATTCGATGTGCGCTACTACTTGATAGCAATTCTGTTCATCCTGTTTGATCTGGAAACCGCTTTTTTCTTCCCATGGGGCGCCGCGATGCAAGATCTCGGCTGGGCCGGCTTTGTCACGATGATCCTGTTCATTGCGGAATTCGTGGTCGGCTTTTGGTACCTGTGGAAGAAGGGTGCGTTGGATTGGGAGTAAGTCATGGCGATTGAAGGTGTAATGCATGAGGGCTTTGTCACCACAACGGCCGACAAGCTGATCAACTGGACGCGTACTGGTTCGATGTGGCCGATGACCTTCGGTCTGGCTTGTTGTGCGGTCGAGATGATGCATGCCGGCGCGGCGCGTTATGACATGGACCGTTTTGGTGTTGTGTTTCGCGCCTCGCCACGGCAGTCCGACGTGATGATCGTGGCTGGCACGCTGTGCAACAAGATGGCGCCGGCCTTGCGCAAGGTGTACGACCAGATGTCGGAGCCGCGCTGGGTGATTTCGATGGGCTCGTGCGCGAATGGCGGCGGCTACTACCATTATTCGTATTCGGTGGTGCGCGGCTGCGATCGTATCGTGCCCGTCGATATCTACGTACCCGGTTGTCCGCCGACGGCCGAGGCTCTGCTGTACGGCATCATGCAACTGCAAAACAAGATCAAGCGCACCAACACTATCGCGCGCTAAGAGAACCGCATGACGACCAAACTCGAAACTCTGGAAGCTTCCCTGCGCACGGTGCTGGGCGATGACCTGCGTGAATTGACGATCGCGCTGGGTGAAGTCACTGTCGTCGTCGAGGCGGCGGCCTATCACTCGTCGATGCGTGCCTTGCGCGATCATGCGGATCTCCGCTTTGAGCAATTGACCGACTTGTGCGGAGTCGATTACTCGGAATATGGTGATGGCGGCCGGGAAGGGCGGCGTTTCGCGGTGGTCAGCCATCTCTTGTCGGTGACGCATAACTGGCGCCTGCGGCTGCGGGTGTTTGCGCCGGATGATGAGGTGCCGCAGATTGCTTCAGTGTCGGATATATGGTCGACCGCCAACTGGTACGAGCGCGAGGCGTTTGATTTCTTCGGCATCCTGTTTGCAGGCCACAACGACCTGCGTCGCATCCTGACTGACTACGGCTTCATCGGCTATCCATTCCGCAAGGATTTCCCGGTCTCGGGCTATGTCGAGATGCGCTACGACCCAGAGCAGAAACGCGTGATTTATCAACCCGTGACAATCGAGCCGCGTGAAGTCACGCCGCGCGTGATTCGTGAAGAAAATTACGGCGGAATCAAATAATGGCAGAGATCAAGAACTACACGCTGAACTTCGGTCCGCAGCACCCGGCCGCGCACGGCGTGCTGCGGCTGGTGCTGGAACTGGACGGCGAAATCATTCAGCGCGCCGATCCACATATCGGCTTGCTGCACCGCGCGACCGAAAAGCTGGCAGAGCAAAAGACCTACTTGCAATCGGTGCCGTACATGGATCGGCTCGACTATGTGTCGATGATGTGCAACGAGCACGGCTACGTGATGGCGATCGAACGCTTGCTCGGGATAGAAGTCCCGCTGCGCGCCCAGTATATCCGCGTCATGTTCGATGAAATTACGCGCTTGTTGAACCATCTTCTGTGGCTCGGCGCGCATGCGCTGGACGTGGGCGCGATGGGGGTATTCCTATACGCGTTTCGCGAGCGCGAAGACCTGATGGATTGCTACGAAGCGGTGTCTGGCGCTCGGATGCATGCGGCGTACTATCGCCCGGGCGGCGTGTATCGCGATTTGCCCGAAACCATGCCGCAGTACAAGGCATCGATCATGCGCAATGACAAGGCGATCAAGCGCATGAATGAAAATCGCCAAGGTTCGCTGCTGGATTTCATTGAAGATTTTACCAATCGCTTCCCGACTTATGTCGATGAGTACGAAACCCTGTTGACCGATAACCGCATCTGGAAACAGCGCCTGGTTGGCGTCGGCGTGGTATCGCCCGAGCGGGCATTGGCAATGGGCTTTACCGGCCCCATGCTGCGTGGCTCCGGAGTGGAATGGGATTTGCGCAAGAAGCAGCCGTATGAAGTGTATGACCTGCTCGACTTCGACATTCCGGTTGGGGTCAACGGCGACAGCTACGACCGTTATCTGGTTCGGGTGGAAGAGATGCGGCAATCGAACCGCATCATCAAGCAGTGCGTCGAATGGCTGCGCAATAATTCCGGCCCGGTCATTATTAAGAATTACAAGGTCGCACCACCGTCGCGGGTCAGCATGAAGACCAACATGGAGGAATTGATCCATCACTTCAAGCTGTTTTCCGAAGGCATGCACGTGCCGCCCGGCGAAGCGTACGCGGCGCTGGAGCATCCGAAAGGGGAGTTCGGCATCTATATCGTATCGGACGGCGCCAACAAGCCGTATCGATTGAAGATCCGCGCCCCTGGCTTCGCGCATTTGCAGGGATTGGACGAAATGGCTAAAGGCCACATGATCTCGGATGCCGTGACGATCATTGGCACCCAAGACATTGTGTTCGGCGAAATTGACAGATAGGTAGAGCGCGCATCGCGCATCCATACTCGAGGCAAAAGCAATGCTGTTATCAGAACAGGCGTACCAAAAAATCGATCGCGAGATCGCCAAGTTTCCGCCGGAGCAGAAACAATCCGCAGTGATGGCGGCGCTCGCCATTGGTCAGGACGAAACCGGCTGGCTGTCGCCGGAACTGATGCGGGAAGTCGCGGACTATCTCGGCATGCCAAGCATCGCGGTGCAGGAGGTGGCCACTTTCTACAACATGTACAACTTGAAGCCGACCGGTACGCACAAGCTGACGATTTGCACCAACCTGCCGTGCGCATTATCCGGCAGCGAAAGAGCGGCACAGTACCTGAAACAAAAGCTGGGCATTGATTTTCATGAAACCACCGCGGATGGCCAGTTCACGCTCTTGGAAGGTGAATGCATGGGCGCTTGCGGCGATGCGCCGGTGCTGCTGGTTAACAACAAGCGGATGTGCAGCTGGATGACGAACGAAAAAATCGACGCGCTGTTGAATGAACTGAGCGGGGAAACGTCCAAATGACTTGCCTGCACGATCGTCATATCAAACCACTGATTCTGGCCGGACTGGATGGCAGCAACTGGCATCTTGCGGATTACGTCAAGCGTGGCGGCTACGAGGCGCTGCGACGTATCCTGAACGAAAAAATCACACCGGAACAGGTGATCGCTGAACTCAAGGCCTCT
>DATJCV010000124.1:0-4526 GCA_035497775.1 Burkholderiaceae bacterium
GGCCGACACCTCCAGGTTGTAGAACAGGTTGGTTTTCGGCGCCGTCAGGTGGCGTGGCTGGTTGTTCGGCCAGAAGGCGGCGTGGCGCTCGGACATGGATTTCTTTGAAGAGGGCAAACTATCGGGAAGCGGGGTTAGTCCGGTGGTGGCCGGATACCGGCTGGCGTCGGACTCGCGGCTCCCTTGCGGGAATACCATCCGGTTGCCAGCGGCCAGCCGGCTTAGGCATCGCGCTCGATGTAGCGCGCTAGCTCCAGCTTGGCAATCGCGTTGCGGTGCACTTCGTCCGGACCGTCGGCCAGGCGGATCGAGCGTGCGCTGGCATACGAATGCGCGAGGCTGAAGTCCTGGCTGACGCCGGCGCCGCCGTGCGCCTGGATCGCCCAGTCGATCACTTGGCAAGCCATGTTCGGCGCGATCACCTTGATCATCGCGATTTCCTTGGCCGCGATCTTGTTGCCGACGGTGTCCATCATGTAGGCGGCGTTCAACACCATCAGGCGCGCCTGATCGATCAGGATGCGCGAGTTGGCGATGCGCTCGCGCCATACGCCCTGTTCGGCGATCTTCCTGCCGAAGGCGACGCGCTTCAGGGTGCGCCGGCACATCATTTCCAGCGCCATTTCGGCGCGGCCGATCATGCGCATGCAATGGTGGATGCGGCCTGGTCCGAGGCGACCTTGCGAGATTTCAAAACCGCGCCCTTCGCCGAGCAGGATGTTGGCAACCGGCACCCGTACGTTCTCAAAGCGCACTTCGGCATGGCCGTGCGGCGCATCGTCATAGCCGAATACCGACATGTTGCGCAGCAGCTTGACGCCCGGCGTATCCGTCGGCACCAGGATCATCGATTGCTGGCGATGGCGGTTCGGATTGTCGGGGTCGGTCTTGCCCATGAAGATCAGGATCTTGCAGCGCGGGTCGGCGGCGCCCGAGGTAAACCATTTCTGGCCGTTCAACACGTAATGCTCGCCGTCGCGTACGATGCGCGCTTCGATATTGGTCGCGTCCGACGACGCCACCGCCGGCTCGGTCATCGCGAAACCGGAGCGGATTTCGCCGTTGAGGAGCGGCAGCAGCCATTGCTCCTGCTGTTCCGGCGAGCCGTAGCGCACCAGGGTTTCCATGTTGCCGGTATCCGGCGCCGAGCAGTTGAAGACTTCGGCCGCGATTGGCACCCGGCCCATCAATTCGCACAGCGGCGCGTATTCGAGATTGCTCAGGCCTGCCCCGAGTTTCGATTCGGGCAGGAACAGATTCCACAGGCCGGCGGCGCGCGCCTTCTTCTTCAACTCCTCGATGGTGTTGTATACGATCCACGGATTGCCGGCTTCGCGCGCGGCCGCCATTTCGGTCTTGTAGGCGTGTTCGGCCGGCATGATCTCTTCGTCGATGAATGCCTTGACGCGCTTTTGCAAATCCAGCGACTTCGCCGAAAAATTTACGAACGACATTGCCTGCTCTCCTTGAGTGAAGTGTTATTGCGCCTGGATGCGCTCAACCAGTTGCCATGCCTGTTCCGCCAGCGGGCGCGTGCGCTTGCCGGTCTTTTCCGCTTCGGCGCTGGCGGCGTTGCCGAGCAGTACACGCTTGGTGATGCCCTGCAAGATCCCGACCAGCCGGAACATGTTGAAGACCATGTAGTACTCCCAGTTGGCGGCCGGGATTTCGCCGCGCCCGGTGCGCCGGCAATAGGCTGCGCGGTACTCTTCTTCGGTCGGTATACCGAGCTCTCGCAGCGGGATGCCGGCCAGGCCGCGCGAATGTTCCGGATTCATGCGCCAGGTCATGCAGTGGTAGGCAAAATCGGCCAGCGGATGGCCCAGGGTCGACAACTCCCAGTCCAGCACCGCCAGGATGCGCGGCTCGGTCGGATGGAAGATCATGTTGTCGATGCGGAAATCGCCGTGCACGATGCGGGTCTCGTCGTCCGCCGGGATGTTCTGCGGCAGCCATTCGATCAGGTTTTCGACCGCTTCGATGCGCTCGGTTTCCGAAGCCCGGTATTGCTTGGTCCAGCGCGCCACCTGCCGCTCCAGGTAGTTTCCCTGTTTGCCGTAATCGCCGAGGCCGACGGCGCGGTAGTCGACCTCGTGCAGCGCGGCGATGACACGGTTCATCTCGTTGAAAATCGCGCCGCGCTCGGCCGCCGTCATGCCCGGCAGCGTCGGGTCCCACAGGATGCGGCCCGGCACGTAATCCATGATGTAGAACATGGTGCCGATGATTGAATCGTCCTCGCACAGCGCATGGGTGCGTGCGACCGGCACCTCGGTTCGCGCCAGCGCGGTGATCACGCGGTACTCGCGATCGACCGCGTGCGCGGACGGCAACAGGGCGCCGGCCGGCTTGCGGCGCAGCACGTATCGCTTGCCGCCCGCGTTGAGTAGAAAAGTCGGATTCGACTGGCCGCCCTTGAATTGCTCGACTTCCAGCGCGCCCGAAAAATCCGCCACGTGCTGGCGCAGGTAGACGGCGAGCCGGGTGACATCGAATGCGTGTTGCGGCGCGACGGGGCGCGTGCCGCTGAAGCTGTGCTGGGCGTTCTGGGACATAAATGCCGTGTTCTGTGTGCTTGGTTGCGTCGTTGATGGAAGGTTTTCGGCAGCGTGGGCTCAAACCGCGCTGATGCCGCCATCCACCGCCAGGCTTTGGCCTGTGATGTGGCGCGAGGCCTCGGAGGCGAGGAACACCACCGCCCCCTTCAAATCCTCGTCGCCGCCGATCCGGTGCAACGGCGCGCGCGCGATCACGCTTGCGCCGACCTGTTCCAGCAAGCCGGCCGACATCTTCGACGGAAAGAAGCCGGGACAGATGGCGTTGACGTTGATGTTGTATTTGCCCCATTCGGAAGCCAGCGCGCGGGTGAAATTGACGGCGGCGCCTTTCGAGGTGTGGTAGGCGATGGTATTGACGTTGGTGGCGCTGCCGCGCAGGCCGGCTACCGAGGCGATGTTGATGATCTTGCCGAAGCGGTTCGGGATCATCGCGCGGCGCGCCACTTCGCGGGCCAGGAAAAAAATCGAATCGACGTTCAGGCCCAGCACCTTGCGCCAGCCCGCATCCGGATATTCTTCGGCCGGCGCGCTCCAGGTGGCGCCGGCATTGTTGACCAGGATGTCGATGGTGCCGAAGCGCTGCAGCACCTGTTCGACCATGGGTGGAATTTCATCCGTCTGCGCCAGGTCGTTGACGATGGTCAGCACCTCGATCCCCATTTTCTCGAGATGGACCTGCGCCGCCGCCAGCTCATCCGCCTTGCGCGCGGTGATGGCCAGTTTGCAGCCCATTTCGCCCAGCGCTTCGGCCATTTGCAGGCCGAGCCCGCGTGAGCCGCCGGTGATCAGCGCGACGCGGCCGTCCAGGTTAAACAATTGCTTGACGCTCATGCGTATGCCTCCGGTAAATTCGCTCAGCAAACCTCGAACAGGCCAGCCGCACCCTGGCCGCCGCCGATGCACATAGTCACCACCACATACTTGGCGCCGCGCCGCTTGCCTTCGATCAGCGCATGGCCAGTCAGGCGCGCGCCCGAGACGCCGTACGGATGGCCGACCGCGATCGCGCCGCCGTTGACGTTTAGCAGTTCGTCCGGGATACCGAGGCGGTCGCGGCAATACAGCACTTGGCAGGCGAAGGCTTCATTCAGTTCCCACAGGCCGATGTCGTCGATCTTCAGGCCGTTGCGTTCCAGGAGACGCGGAATCGCGAACACCGGGCCGATCCCCATCTCGTCCGGTTCGCAGCCGGCCACCGCGAAGCCGCGGAAGATGCCGAGCGGGGCGATGCCGCGCCGTTCCGCCAGCTTGCCGTCCATCACCACGCAGGCGGAGGAGCCGTCGGAAAACTGGCTGGCGTTGCCGGCGGTGATCATGCCGCCGGGCAGGGCGGGTCGGATTTTGGCGACGCCTTCCAGCGTGGTGTCGGCGCGGATGCCTTCATCGGCACTGATCGTCACTTCGCGCGTGGTGATGCGCCCGCTTTGCTTGTCCACCACACCCATGGTGGTGGTCATCGGCACGATTTCGGCGTCGAACTTGCCGGCCGCCTGCGCCGCCGCCGCGCGCAGCTGGCTGCGCACGCCGTATTCGTCCTGCCGCTCGCGCGAGATGCCGTAGCGCTTGGCGACCTGCTCCGCCGTCTGCAGCATGCTCCAGTAGATTTCCGGCTTGTGCCGGAGCAGCCAGGGGTCGGTGCGCATATGGCGGTTGACTTCGTTCTGCACGCAGGAAATCGATTCGACGCCGCCGGCCACCAGCACCGGCACCCGGTCCACCAGCACCCGGTGCGCCGCCATCGCGATCGCCTGTAGGCCGGACGAGCAGAAACGGTTGATGGTGACGCCGGCGGTAGTGACCGGCAGGCCGGCGCGCAAGGCGATCGCACGCGCGACGTTGCCGCCGGTGGTGCCTTCCGACAGCGAGCCGCCCATCAGCACGTCTTCGACTTCGGCCGGATCGACTCCGGCGCGTTCCACCGCCGCGCGCACCGCGTGCGCGCCGAGCGTCGCGCCATAGGTCAGGTTG
>DATJCV010000125.1:0-2166 GCA_035497775.1 Burkholderiaceae bacterium
GGATTACCGCGAAGTGTCCGGCACCTTCGACCGCATCACCAGCGTCGGCATGTTCGAACATGTCGGCCTGAACAATCTGCCGATGTATTTTTCGCGCATGCGCGAGATGCTGGCCGCGGACGGCCTGGCAATGAACCATGGCATCACCACCACTGACCCGGGAAACGGCGAGTCGCCGTTCGGCGGCGGTGAATTCATTGAAAAATACGTGTTTCCACATGGCGAACTGCCGCACATCAGCCTGGTGCTAAAAACCATGCAGGAAAGCGGGCTGGAGGCCTTCGACATCGAAAACCTGCGCCGTCATTACGCCCGCACCTGCAGCCTCTGGGCCGAGAATTTCGAGCGCGCGGCCGATGCCATCAAACAGGTGGTGGACGACCGGCGCTTCCGCATCTGGCGCGTGTACCTGGCCGGTTGCGCGTATGCCTTCGAGCAAGACTGGGTGGCGCTACATCAAGTGGTCTGCACCCACGCCGGACGCGCCGCCTCGACCTTGCCGTGGTCACGTCGCTACATGTACCAGCGCCCGCCGCAGCCGCTCACTCCAGCCTGATCTGCGCCGCATAGTCGCGCAGGCGCTCGATGCCCGGGTCCTTGCGCGGCCAGGTCAGGCCGACGCCATCGTCGTGATAGCGCGGCAAGACGTGCAGATGCAGGTGCGGCACGGTTTGCCAGCCAGCCGGCTTGTTGGCCTGCAGGATGGTCATGCCATCCGGCTCGAACGCAGCTTGCACCGCACGCGCAATCCGGCGCGCCGCGCGCATCATCGCCGCTGCCGATTCTTCGTCGGCATCCATCAGGGTTTCATACGCAATTTTGGTGGCGACCAGCACATGCCCGGGATTGACCTGGCCAGCATCCATGAAGGCGAATACGTGCTGGTCTTCATAGACCTTGACGCATGGCAGTTCACCGCGAATGATTTTTTCAAATACGGTCGTCATCGACATCTCCGCAATACAAACAATGGCATCGCGCCGCGCTAGGCATGCAAGCGGTCGGCAAACATCTTGCGGAATTTGGCCACCTTGGGCGCCACCACGAAGGCGCAATAGCCTTGCAACGGGTTCTGCCGGTAATAATTCTGGTGGTAGTGTTCGGCCGGGTAATAGGCCGCCAGCGGCGCCAGTTCGGTCACGATCGGCGCATCCCAGACATTCGCCATTTCCGCAATCACGCGGCGCGCCGTTTCCTGCTGGGCTGCGTCATGGTAGAAAATCACCGAGCGATACTGGCTGCCGATGTCGTTGCCTTGGCGATTGGGCGTGGTCGGATCATGGATCGTGAAGAAAATTTCCAGCAGTTCACGATAACTGACCTGTTCCGGATCAAAGCTCAGGCGCACCACCTCGGCGTGGCCGGTGCCACCGTCGCATACCTGCTCGTAGCTCGGGTTGGCGACGTGGCCGCCGCTATATCCTGACTCGATTGCCTGGACCCCTTTCAATTCCTGGTATACCGCTTCCAGGCACCAGAAGCAGCCGCCACCCAGAGTTGCTGTTGCGCTCGCCATGATCCGCCTCCATTGTGATTATCGAGATAACTGTAACGCAAACCGCAGCCGCTTGCGTCCTGCCTTGGCGCCGGTTCGCCAGCCAAACGGTTTTTCGGCATAATGATCAATTTCCCGGGTCCATAGATGTATATTCGTTCGCCACGCGCGCCACTGCAGACTTTCGACCGGCGCCAGTTTCGCGATGCGTTATCCCAGTTCGCCACTGGCGTGACGATCATTACCACGCGTCTGGGCGATGGCAGCTTCCTGGGCTTGACCGCCAGTTCCTTCAACTCGGTTTCGCTCGACCCGCCGCTGGTGCTATGGAGCCTGGATCGCCGCTCCGGCAGCCTGCCCGTATTTACCAGCAACTCGCATTACGTGATCAACATCCTGGCCGGCGACCAGCGCGCGCTGGCCGAGCGCTTCTCCCAGCGCATCGAAAACCGCTTCGATGGCGTGGCATTCGAGCTGTCGCCGACCGGCCTGCCGATTCTGGCCGGCGCCGCCGCCTGGCTGGAATGCCACAATCGCAGCCGCTACCCGGAAGGCGACCACGTGATCTTCGTCGGCGAAGTCGAACACTGCGAAGCCAACCCGCAATCGGCGCTGGTGTTTCATGGCGGCCGCTTCGTCGCCACCGTGATGTCCTGATATGCCGCCTATTT
>DATJCV010000126.1:0-1512 GCA_035497775.1 Burkholderiaceae bacterium
GTGGTCGAGGCCGATGTAGCGGTAACCGGCATCCAGCAAGCGCCGCATCGACATCAGGAAAATCTGCAGGCGCGCCTCGGCGCTCGGCAGGTCGGCCGCCACGATCTGCCGCTGCGCCTTGAAGCGGCTCGGCAAATGCGCATAGTTGTAGAGCGCAATCCGGTCCGGCGCCAATTCGATCAGTTGGTCCAGCGTGCGATCGAAGCTGGCCAGCGTCTGCTTCGGCAAACCATAGATCAGGTCGGCGTTGACCGACTCGAAACCGGCGCTGCGGCTGGCCAGAATCGCGGTTTCCACCATCGCGCGCGGCTGGATGCGGTTGACCGCCTCCTGCACCGCGGGGTCGAAGTCCTGTACGCCGAAACTGGTGCGGTTGAAACCGAGTTCCGCCAGCATCGCCAGCGTGTCGTGGTTGACGGTGCGCGGATCGATCTCGATCCCGAGTTCGGCGTCCGGCGTGAAGTTGAAATGGCCGCGCAGCATTGCCATCAGTTGCCGCAGCTCGTCGGCGGAGAGGAAAGTCGGCGTGCCGCCGCCGAAATGCAGCTGCACCGTCTCGCGGTCGGGCCCGAGATGCGCCGCCACCATCGCCATTTCCCGCTCCAGGTAGCGCAGATATTCGGCGACCCTGCTGTGATCCTTGGTGATGATCTTGTTGCAGGCGCAAAAATAGCAGAGCGACTCGCAAAACGGCAGGTGCACATACACCGACAGCGGTGGGTTCTGGCTGCGGGTGGCACGCTGTTCCAGGTAGCGGATCGTGGTCTGCGCGTCGAAATCGGTGTGGAACCGATCGGCGGTCGGATACGAGGTATAGCGCGGCCCGAGGGTATCGAAGCGGCGGATCAGTTCTTCGGAGATTTCGATGTCTGGCGCAGTGGTAGTCATGGATTTGGTCTCGGGTAATGTGCAGGCTTGCAGGCACTCCGGAAGCAACATTCAAGGCGGGAGCCGCTTGAGCGGGATTTCGTATCCAGGCCGGCATGGCAATTCGGCCAGGATGCGGCTTGGTGCCCGACGCCGCGTCTGGTGGTGAAGTCCACCATCACGACATTGTCGAGCGCAACACGCAACAAAACATATGATGCAAGTCAACGAAATATCTGCCATCCCGCATTCTACTGAAGCCGGGCACTGGATAGTACCGGCGATCAAACAATTTACATACTCGTCTTATTGGCTTTCGTACTCGATTATAAAAACAAATAATTTTAGTCATACTCCCCGCCATCAAGAATTTTCCTGTTATCTTGCGCGTATTTTCCTGCCATTCCCGCGCAGGTAAAACCCGGCATCTCGGGCGCCCATGAAAAGGCGCGATCACCAGTCGCGCGCCCGGCCATGAACAGCCGGCATGGGCCGATGGCGGATATTTTTCAGCCGTGCGCCGCTACTCCCAGCATCCTCTACTGACCTGCCGATTCCACTTCCTTGACCAAGCGCATCCCCACCAGCACATAGCGGGTATCCGGCGCATTCCAGTTGCGGTAAGACGAACGGGCGTAAAACGAC
>DATJCV010000127.1:0-2117 GCA_035497775.1 Burkholderiaceae bacterium
AGGTCGGCGCATTGTCGAGGAACGAGGACAGGATACCGGTAGCCCAGAAATACATGGCGTTGATCGGCTGGCCGCTGGCATCGGTGACGGCATCGACAATCGGGGCAAAAACGCCGGCCTGGCCGGCGCGCAGCATCGCGATCACCGGAATGATGGTAATAAAAATTCCGGCGAACAGCTTGGCGACTTCCTGGATCGGCCCCCAGGCAAACTCGTTGCCCTGGTGCGCGATGGCGGGGGTCAGCTTCAGCGAAACCAGGATAACGCCGATCAGCGCCACGTCGCGCACCAGGTTTTGCCACTCGACAGCGGTCCCCAGTACGGTAAAAGCAACCCCACCCCGCCAGATGCCGCTCATCAGCACCAGGCCGATGATGATCGCCAGCAGGATGAAGTTGACCTTGCCTTCAAAGCGCAGCTTCGAGTCCGGCGTCGGATCCAACTCGGGCGGCAGTATCTCTTCGCGCTTGCGATAGTAATGACTGTCCAGCAGAAAGAAGATGACCAGCAACGCGCTGCACAGAAACAGCGTTTCGGGAAAAATATTCTGCATGGTCCAGAAGAAATCGACGCCTTTCAGGAAACCCAGGAACAGCGGCGGATCGCCCAGCGGCGTCAGCGAACCGCCGGCGTTGGCCACCAGGAAGATGAAAAACACGACGATATGGGCAGCATGCTTGCGGTTGTCGTTGGCACGAATCAAAGGGCGGATCATCAGCATCGCCGCGCCGGTGGTGCCCATGAAGCTGGCCAGCACGGTGCCAATCGCCAGGATGCCGGTATTCAGGGTGGGCGTGCCGTGCAGGTTGCCGCGCACGCAAATGCCACCGGCCACCACGAACAGCGCAGTCACCAGCATGATGAACGGGAAATACTCGGCGGCGAACGCGTGCATCGCGCCGCCGGCTGCGGTGCCAGCGCCGAACAGCCAGGCGCACGGCAACAGGAACGCCAGCGCCCAGGCGGCACTGATCTTGCCGAAATGATGATGCCAGAAGGTCGGCGTCAGCAGCGGGCACAGCGCGATCGACAGCAGCAGGCCGACGAACGGCACGGCCCACCAGCCGGACAATTGGCTACCATCCAGTTCCGACGCGCCGCACCATAGCGGCACTGCGGCCAGCAGGCCGACCAGGAATTTCGCTGCCAATGTAGTTTCTCCCCGCCTATTGATTATTCTAGTGGCGCGTATTTTAGCCCGATTCAGGGAGCCGAAGCCGGGCCGGCGCCAGTGCGGCTCAGCGTGGCTTGATGGCAAATACCTGGCGCAGATAAGCGACGTAGGCGCGGTCGTCGCACATATCCTTGGCCGGGTTATCCGACAGCTTGGCCACCGGCTGGCCGTTGCAGCGAATCATCTTGATGACGATTTGCAACGGTTCCGAACCGAGGTCATTGGTCAGGTTGGTGCCGACCCCGAACGCCATCTGCGCCCGTCCGCGAAAGCGCAGATACAGGGCGACCACGCGCTCGAAATCCAGGCTGTCGGAAAACACCAGCGTCTTGCGGGATGGATCGATCCGATGGCTCTGGTAATGCGCGATCAGACGCTCGCCCCATTCGAATGGGTCGCCGGAATCATGCCGGGCGCCATCGAACAGCTTGCAGAAATACAGGTCGAAATCGCGCAAAAAAGCGTCCAGCCCGTAGATATCCGACAGGGCGATGCCGAGATCGCCCCGATATTCACGCGCCCACACTTCAAAGCCATAGGTTTGCGAATCGCGCAATCGCGGCCCCAGCGCCTGGCAGGCTTGCAAATATTCGTGCGCCATGGTGCCGAGCGGGGTCAAGCCGTGCTGCCAGGCCGACAGCACGTTCGAGGTGCCAGCGAAATTGGCGCTGAACTGCTGCTTCAGCGTGGCAATCACCTCCTCATGCCAGATCCGTGAAAAGCGCCGGCGTGTGCCGTAGTCGGCAATCTGGCAGCCGGCCAGCTCCGGGTTGTCGGCGATCATCCGCATTTTGTGCTGCAGGCGGCGCCGGCCCTCGGCAAAATCCGGCACCGGCTGGCGGGCGCGGAAGTAAATTTCATTGACGATTGCCAGCAACGGCACTTCAAACAGGATCGTGTGCAGCCACGGCCCCTGCACCAGGATCTCGATTTCGCCATTGCC
>DATJCV010000128.1:0-2108 GCA_035497775.1 Burkholderiaceae bacterium
TTCGAGCTGTTCGGCCAGATGCTGGATTTGATCCGCAATGGCGTCGTCAAGATCGTCATGACCGTGCGCATCCAGAGCCGCGAGGAAATCGCAGCGGCGGAAGAGAAGCTGGCACCGCCACAGGTTGCCAACATCCATTACCGGCATGCCGACTTCGGCGGCGAGGAAACGGAAAGCGGCGAAATGCTGGCGCCCACCGCCAACGGCGAGGCGCCTCGGCAGCAGCCGCTGGTGCATGCGGTGCCCAAAGTCGGGCGCAACGATCCTTGCCCATGCGGCAGCGGCAAGAAATACAAGCAGTGCCACGGCCGGCTGGCGTAAGCCACCACGGGCTTCGAACGCAGGTGTTGAGCGCGGGGACGGCCCCGCTGCCTTGATACGAACGGGGACGGCCCCACCGATCCGATAGGGGGCAGTATGGCGTGGATGATTCTGGTGCTGGCCGGGGCGTTCGAGGTGGCTTGGGCGGTAGGACTGAAATATACCGAGGGATTTAGCCGCTTCTGGCCCAGCGTCGGCACGGTGGCAGCGATGATCATCAGCGTCGCCCTGCTCGGCATGGCGGTCAAGACGCTGCCGCTTAGCACCGCGTACGCGGTCTGGACCGGCATCGGCGCGATCGGCGCCGTGATTCTCGGTATCTTCCTGTTCGACGAATCCGCCTCCGCTGCGCGCCTGCTATGCGTCGGCCTGATTCTGGTCGGCATCGTCGGCCTGAAGCTGGTCTCGCCGGACTGAGCGCGGCTGCAGCAGTCAATGCAGCGCGCCGCAGGTGCGGCGGCTGCGATTACAATCAACGTTTGATCAATCAACGCTTGCTCCAACGCAGGGATATTTCATGGCTGTCAATCTTCCTCTTCCCGTCGCCGCCGAACTGCTGCCGGTAGCCGGCCTCGAACTCGGTCATGCCGAAGCCGGCGTACGCAAGGCCAACCGCAAGGACCTGCTGGTGATGACGTTGGCGCCGGACGCCACGGTGGCCGGCGTGTTTACCGCCAACCGTTTCTGCGCGGCGCCGGTGCAGGTATGCAAGGCGCATCTGGGCGCCGGCCATGCGCCGATACGGGCGCTGCTGGTCAACACCGGCAATGCCAACGCCGGCACCGGCGAAGCCGGCCTGGCCGCCGCCAACGCCACCTGCGCGGCGCTGGCGCAGCTGCTCGACTGCGCGCCGCAGCAGATCCTGCCGTTTTCGACTGGCGTGATCCTCGAGCCGCTGCCGGTCGAACGCATCACCGCCGGCCTGCCGCAGGCGCTGGCCAACCGCCGCGGCGACAACTGGTACAACGCCGCCGAAGCGATCATGACCACCGACACCCAGCCGAAGGCGGCTTCGCGCTCCGTCGCCATCAACGGCAAAACCGTCACCCTGACCGGCATCAGCAAGGGCGCCGGCATGATCCGTCCCAACATGGCGACCATGCTTGGCTTCATCGCCACCGACGCCAAGGTGGCGCAGCCGGTGCTGGAGCAGCTGGTGAAAGAGGTGGCCGACGTCTCGTTCAACTGCATCACGATCGATGGCGATACCTCGACCAACGATTCCTTCATGCTGATCGCCACCGGCGCCTCGGGTGTCGAGATCAAGGCCATCGATACCCCCGAATACGCGGCACTGGCCGCGGCGCTGACCGGCCTGTCGCAGCAGCTGGCGCAGATGATCGTGCGCGATGGCGAAGGCGCCACCAAGTTCATCACGATTCAGGTTGAGGGCGGACGCGATCGCGACGAATGCCGGAAAATTGCCTATGCGATCGGCCATTCGCCGCTGGTCAAAACGGCGTTCTTTGCCTCCGATCCGAACCTTGGCCGCATCCTGGCGGCGATCGGCTATGCCGGTGTCGATGATCTCGATGTCAGCCAGCTGAACCTGTACCTGGATGACGTCTGGGTCGCCAAGAACGGCGGCCGCAATCCCGATTACCAGGAAGCTGACGGCCAGCGCGTGATGCGGCAAAGCGAAATCACGGTGCGGGTCACGCTGGGCCGCGGTGCTGCGTGCGCCACGGTCTGGACCTGCGATCTGTCGCACGAATACGTGACGATCAATGCCGATTACCGCTCCTGAGAGCGGCCCCATTTATTTATTTGAAAGGCCGGCCGCCACC
>DATJCV010000129.1:0-2891 GCA_035497775.1 Burkholderiaceae bacterium
GCCGCCAGACGCTATTTTTGACGCCTACCCATTTTGACCACAGGACACGCCATGCCAGCTTCCGCCGCCTCCGCTCCCGACATCCCCTACGTGCTGAAATCGCAGGCCGGCGGCGTCGTCACGCTGACCCTGAACCGCAGCGACAAATTCAATGCGCTGTCGGAACAGATGCTGGCCGCGCTGCAAGCCGAACTGGAGGCGCTGGCCGCCGACGACAGCGCGCGCGTGGTGGTGCTGGCCGCCGCCGGCCGCGCCTTTTGCGCCGGGCATGACCTGAAGCAGATGCGCGGTGGCAGCGATGGCGGCTGCGGCCCGTCGGCCGAGTATTACAACGCGCTGTTCAATCAGTGCAGCAAGCTGATGCTGACGATCCAGAAATTGCCGCAGCCGGTGATCGCGCGCGTGCAAGGGCTTGCCACCGCCGCCGGCTGCCAGCTGGTGGCGATGTGCGATCTGGCGGTGGCCGCCAGCGAGGCGCAATTCGCGGTGTCCGGCATCAACGTCGGCCTGTTCTGCGCGACGCCGGCGGTGGCTTTGTCGCGCAACGTGGGGCGCAAGCAGGCGATGGAAATGCTGTTGACCGGCGACTTCATCGACGCCGAGACCGCGCGCCAGCGCGGCCTGGTCAACCGCGTGGTGGCGGCCGGCCAGCTCGACGCCGAAGTCGCCAAGCTGGCCGCCGCCATCGTCGCCAAGCCGGCGGTCGCGGTGGCGCTCGGCAAGCAACTGTTCTATAAGCAGCTGGAAATGGGCATCGCTAGCGCCTACCAGCTGGCCGGCCAGACCATGGCCTGCAACATGATGGACGAGTCGGCGCTGGAAGGCGTGCAGGCCTTCATCGACAAGCGCAAGCCGGACTGGCGCTGAGCGCGTAATCAGCCGGGGCGCGGGGCGAAGACGATGATCGCCATCCCCGCCAGCGTGACGCCAACCCCGAGCACATCCCACCACGACGGCCGCACGCCGTCGATCGCCCACAGCCACAGCAGCGCCACCGCCACGTAGACGCCGCCATACGCCGCATACACGCGGCCGGCGGCGGCCGGATGCAGCGTCAGCAGCCAGGCGAATAGCGCCAGCGCCATGGCCGCCGGCAGCAGCAGCCAGGCCGAAGCGCCTTGCCGCAGCCACAGCCAGGGCAGGTAGCAGCCGACGATTTCAGCCAGCGCGGTGAGGATGAACAGCGCCAGGGTCTTGGCGGCGAACAGGCTCATGGCGCCTCGGCGGCAATGCCGAACGGCCGGCGCCGGTTGGCCTCACACATGCGGAAAATCCGGGTTGTGCGCGACTTCCCACAGGAAGCCGTCGGGGTCAGTGAAATAGCCCGAATAGCCGCCCCAGTCGGTGGCGTGCCCAGCCTTGACCACGGTGCCGCCGCACTGGCCGACATGCGCCAGCAGCGCATCCACTTCCGCCGGCGAGCGCACATTGTGCGCCAGCGAAAAACCGGCGAAGCCGGAACCGGCGGCAGGCACGCCGGCGTCGGCCGCCAGGCTCTCGCGCGGCCACAAGGCCAGCCAGGTGCGGCCCATCTCGAAGAAGGTGACCGAGGGCGGCGTCTGCAGCCGCGGCAGCTGCAGGCCGTCCTGGTAAAAGCGGGTGGCGCGCTCGAGGTCGGCGACGCCGAGCGTGATCAGACTGATGCGGGGTTCCATGATATGAGCTCCTGGCGATAATGGCGGTGGTTCCTAGTTTCCCACCAGAGAGTATACCTGGGCGTTTTCCGTGAGCCAGCGCTGCCCGAGCATGCTGGACTGCTGACTGGGATGGAAATCGGGCAAATAATATTTGCGCCAGGGCCGGTAGGCGTGGCGAATCAGGCCGTGCTTGCCAAACAGGAAGCGGACGCCGCTTTGCCAGGTGCGCCAGCGCCACAACATCTTGTCGCGCTGCAGGTTGTTGATGGTTTGTCGCAAGGTGTCGCCAAGGAAGATCAGGGTGACGCGTCGCATCCAGAGATTGCGCCATTCGTGGCTGCCGCCCAGGGCTTGATACAGGTCGAAAGCGGTGCACTTGTGCTCGGACTCTTCCGCGCTGTGCCACAGCCACATGGTTTGCAAGCGCGGCTCATCGCTGGCGAGCCAGCCGGGATTCGCCAGTATCCAATCGGCAAAAATGGCAGTGAAGTGTTCATTGGCTGCTGTAATGGCGAGCGCGTGGCGCGGCTCGCTGCCTTCGAGTTTTTTCAAGCGCGCTTGCGCACGCGGCGCCCAGTGGTTGACCAGGCCTTGACGTTCGAGATGGCCATTGAATAGTGCGTGAATGCGGCGATGGGTTGCTTCCTGGCCGATGAATCCTTGCACCTCTGCCTTGAATTCCGTCTGCTTTTCGGCAGGCAGTGCCTTGAAGCCATTGCGCACGGAATCAATGAAAAATTGCTCTCCGACCGGAAAGCTCATGGAGAGTGCATTGAAGAACGCAGTGCGAAACGCATCGCCACCGCACCAGTGACGCGCAAACGGTGCTTCGAGATCAATCAGCAAGCGCCGGACTACGAGTTCCGTCATCGGATGCTCTCCTGCAAACGCCGGTACCATCGCGTACCGGTGAAGCCATATTGGTATGAACATATGGTACTGTCAAGTACCACGCCCACCAGAATGACGTCCGCCTGACATGCCACAGACACCGCAAGTAGCAGAAGAGAGTGCCTACCGTCGACGCTTGATGGAAGGAATGGCGCGTGCGCTTGCCGCCAATGGCTATGCCGACACCACCATCACTCACATCGTGCGCGAAGCAGCAGTGTCCCGGCGCACTTTTTACGAACACTTCGCGACCAAGGCCGAGTGCCTGATCGCGCTCTATGAAGCGGCGAGCCTGAATGCGCTGAAGACCTTGCGCGAGGCCATCGATCCGGAGCGCGACTGGCAGGTGCAGATCGAAAACGC
>DATJCV010000130.1:0-1660 GCA_035497775.1 Burkholderiaceae bacterium
CGAAGACTTGAAGCGGATCAATCCCGCCACCATCATGGTGCGCCTGTCAGGCTACGGCCAGAGCGGGCCGATGAAGGATTTGCCCGGCTTCGGCGCCATCGGCGAATCGATGGGCGGGCTGCGCTACGTTTCCGGCCATCCGGACCGGCCGCCGCTGCGGGTTGGCATCTCGATCGGCGATTCCGTGGCGGCGCTGCACGGCGTGATCGGCGCCATGATGGCTCTGCGTCACCGCGACGCTACCGGCGGCCGCTGGAACGGCAAGCAGGGCGCCGCCTGCGTCGCCGGCCAGGGCCAGATGGTCGACGTCGCGCTGTACGAGGCGGTGTTCAATATGATGGAATCGCTGGTGCCCGAATACGACTATGCCGGCGTGGTGCGCGAGCGCACCGGCGGCGCCTTGCCCGGCATCGTGCCGTCGAATACCTACACCACGCGCGACGGCGAGAATGTCGTGATCGCCGGCAATGGCGACGCGATTTTCAAGCTCCTGATGTGCGCCATCGGCCGCGACGACCTGGCCACCGATCCGCAACTGGCGCGCAACGACGGCCGCGTGCCGCGCACCGCCGAGATCGACGGCGCGATCCAGTCCTGGTGCGACACGCAAACCATCGACGCCGCGCTGGCCGTGCTGAAGGAAGCGGACGTCCCGGTCAGCAAGATCTATTCGGTGCGCGACATGCTCGTCGACCCGCAATTTTTGGCGCGCCATATGTTCGAGCAGCACGCGTTCGCCGACGGCACGCCGATCAAGCTGCCGGCGATCACGCCCAAGCTGTCGGCCACGCCGGGCGAAACCAAATGGCTGGGGCCGGATCTGGGGCAGCACAACGAGGAGATCCTGGGGGCGCTGGGCTACGATGCGGCGCAGATCGCCGCCTTGCGGCAGGAGGGCGTGATTTAAATTCCCGAAGGAGATAGGCGCATTGCCGGCAAAGCGGATATTCTTTGATGGCAAGCCGCGCAATATCTTTGCCGGAATATATACTCCCTTGATAGGCATCTCTTGTCGGGCGTATAAAAAAGAAAATTTCGATATACTCCAGCCAGTCTAGGCAGGAGGAAAACAAGGAGGCGACATGAAATTCAACTGGAAGCAGTTTGCGATTGCCATCGGGCTATTCCTGCTCGGCTATTTCACCTTCAACAGCAAGCTGTTTGCGCAAACCCTGGAAAAGCCGAAAGTCTCGATCGCGGTTGGCGGCAAGAACCTGCTGTACTACCTGCCGCTGACGATCGCCGAGCAGCTCGGCTATTTCAAGGACGAAGGCCTGCAGGTGACGATTTCCGATTTCGCCGGCGGCTCGAAGGCGCTGCAGGCGCTGGTCGGCGGCAGCGCCGATGTCGTCTCGGGCGCTTACGAACACACGATCAACATGCAGGCCAAGGCGCAGCCGATCACGGCCTTCGTGCTGCAGGGGCGGGCGCCGCAGATCGTGCTGGTGGTATCCAACAAGACCATGCCGAACTTCAAGTCGGTGGCCGACCTGAAAGGCAAGAAAATCGGCGTGTCGGCGCCGGGCTCCTCGACCAACATGATGGCCAATTTCGTGCTGGCCAAAGCCGGCCTGAAGCCGAGCGACGTCTCCTTCATCGGCGTCGGCACCGCGGCCGGCGCGCTGTCGGCGCTGCGTTCGGGGCAGATCGACGCCATGGC
>DATJCV010000131.1:0-3119 GCA_035497775.1 Burkholderiaceae bacterium
AAGGCGCATCAGCTGAAAATGCCGCAGCTGGCGATGCCGTTACGGTTGATGCTGACGGGACAGCTGCACACGCCGTCGATCGACGCCGTGATCGCATTGTTCGACCGTGAGGAGGTCATTGCCAGGCTGCAGAAATATCTCGCCTAAATAGCGAAATCGGATTTACATCAGAGTAAAAGCTTTGCTATAATCTCGTTTCTTTGCAGGGGGTATAGCTCAGCTGGGAGAGCGCTTGCATGGCATGCAAGAGGTCAGCGGTTCGATCCCGCTTACCTCCACCAACAAAGAGATAGCATTTAGGTCAGCAGTACGGACAGTTCATTGTCCCCATCGTCTAGAGGCCTAGGACATCACCCTTTCACGGTGAGTACAGGGGTTCGAATCCCCTTGGGGACGCCATTCTAAGACCGGTAGCGCAAGCCAACCGGTAGGTAATTTGGAACGTTTGAGCGGTCTCATCTAATGAGACCTGCTCAACCAGACCCTCCAGCAAGTCTCGCAGTCTTTCCCGATCCATTTCCTCGAATTCTTCCGCGATCATTGTCAGCGCCTTGCTGACCTGTGGCGCAGCCAATGCCTTGACCTTGGCCATCTGCCTGGCCTCTTCCTCGCGGCGGTCGATCTCGTTTCGCCTCGATTCGTAATCCTCAATCTGGCGCAGTAGCGGCTCCGGCGCTGCGGTGTCCGCCAAAATCTTGATTAAACGCTTGATTCGGCGCTCCAGATCGGCATACTCCTTTTTCATGCCGGGCAGGGCGTCATCGTGCTTTTGGTCGTCGAATTGCTTGCGCGCGGCTTCGGTCAATGCCTGGACGAAATCCGATGTGCGCAGATTCTCGGCGACTTGTTCCATGACCGCCGATTCGACGGTGTTGGCCTTGATCCGCTTTCCCTTTCCCATCCGGTAATGGCCGCCGACACCACCATCAGAACCGCGCCAGTTGCTACCATCCGGCGCCTTGAGTAGCCCGGTCAGCAGATAGTCGGCGTGGGAATGATGGCCGCGATCGAACGACTTCAGGCGTACCAGCAGCGTTTCCGCTTCGGCATCGGTGATCAATGCTTCGTGCGTGTCGCGCTGGACGATCCATTCCGAGCGCGGCCGCTGCTTGACGCCATGAGCGTAGCCGCCAGCGGCATACTCGTAGCGCACGTTCCACGCGGTGTGCCCTGTGTAGGTCAGGGCGTTCCATTCGATGCCAACCAGTGTGCTGACCGACGCCTTCATGCCGGACTCGGTACAGGCGCGTGGCCTTGCCATGCCCTGGCCGAAGTAACGGCCGCGGCGCACCTAATTTTAATTAGCGGAGTTACTTACAATTTGGCTCGCCCAATTCCCATCAAATGGGAGCACGGCGTTATCTGACGCGTAAAAATAGAGGTTGTGCCGGGAAGGGTAGACAGTTTCAAATACGCGCACATTCTTGAAATGCGGCGTTAGGAAGCGCATCAAATCTTCTTTTGAATGAAACTCGTACTCATGCTCATGATGACTTTTTCCTCCGGGTCGCTCCACCAACGTGTACCCAGAAAGTACGCCAGAAATTCCAAGTCGTTTCTTAATCTCGACCATGATCTGCGCGATTTCTGACTCGGTGAAGTGCTCAATCGCAGCATCCCAGATGACGTTATCGAACTCCCCTGCGGGTATATCTTTCCGGATATCGCCGACAATGTAAGCAACATGGCTTTGGTTGAAATTTCGCTTTGCTGATTGAATCGCTTTTGGGTCGAAATCGAGAGCCAAAATACTGCCAGCCCGGTTGGCATAGAAATGGTGGGAATTGAATCCATCACCACAGCACAGCTCAAGGACTTTCGCTCCTTGTTTTACGGCGAGCAGGCTGAAGATGCCTCGCTCCCATGGTAACGAATTGCCGGTCTTTTTCCAGAAGTGATGCTGATCGAGGAAGTGATCGTACCATTCTGGGGTCGGCTGGCGGCCCCACTCAATGCCGTATTGTAAAAAGTGGGTAAAGGAAGAGATCGCCCTTACCCCTTGATTGATCTTTTGCATGAACCATCTCGCGCCAAGAGGGCGGACCACGATCAGCGCGGCCGATAAAATTTTCTTTTGCATGGTGTCTTGTTTGTTATGTTGTAAAGATTGTACTAATTTAGTGCGCCTGGGAAACGCGACGGACAGGATAGCACTATGCGCGCTTCAATTTGTTGGATTGCCAAGAAAATCCACCGGTCATAGATTCGTCACCCCTTGGGGACGCCACGATTCTCAGTTATGCGAGAAAGAAAAAGCCCCGTTTATTCGGGGCTTTTTTTGGGCTCACGACACAAAGCGATTGTGCACGGGTTGGAGGCACGCTTTCCATGTCCGCATCAGCAGACCGGTGGTGCACGTATTTATTTGTCGTTCCGAGACGCCGCCGTGCCTTATTCCGCCTTTGTCCATTCATACCGTTTCACCGGCGATTCTGTGTGCGTCGCTGCGCGGCCACGTGCATTCAGGGCTGCATTCTAAAAATCTCGAATCGCAAAAAAACCATTCCAGGCCACGGATATCGTCTGGTCATACAAACGCATCGGCCATGATGATTGATGAGAGAGCGGTAGATGCGATGATCGAGGGTGATGTTGCGCGACTACATGGCAAGTCGGCCGTTTGCTCGCATTGACCTGATTGTGTGAGTACTTTTCAAAATGTGCGCTGCAGTCTTTGCGCAAGGTATCGATGCTTGAGTGCACGCGCCTGCACGCTCGAGTAATAACCGTCAAAGTGAAACTGCGGCAAGGACTTGGAGATCGGGCCGGCTATGTTTCGGCAACGCCTAATTTCTCTTTCGTTCCGCGTGCTGTGATGGATGTGCCAGGAGTATGTCCTGATATCTGAGCATATACCGCCAAAATATGGTATTCACTATCGGAGTATATAAGCATACATTCTGAATGACAGGGATTGTGGGCGCGATTCGAGTCAGGCAGCGCTCCGGCTTCAGCTACGGAGATGGAACTTGTGGCGTAGCACCAGTCTTTCAGAGCCGATCAAGCTGTTCAAGCCTGTGATCAATTCGATCAGGCGCTCGCCCGGAATTGCCCAGATCGCACCGCGCGGAATCTGCGCGCCGGTGGCGGCAACAATCAGCGGCGCCACCCAGGTGGCG
>DATJCV010000132.1:0-6397 GCA_035497775.1 Burkholderiaceae bacterium
CTGTTCCGCCAGATATTTTTGATTGGGCCGGCACTCCTGTCTTTGCACCCCCGGACATCAGGATTTGTCCGGCTGTCCCTATTCTTTATCGGAGAATTACCATGAAGTTAGTTCGTTATGGCGCCGAGGGCGCGGAAAAACCGGGCCTGGTCGACGACCAAGGCAACCTGCGTGATTTGTCCAGGCACGTCGCCGATATCACCGGCGCGACCGTGGACGATGCGACCTTAAGCCGCCTGCGCGCACTCGATCCCGCGCAGCTGCCCCTGATCCCGGCGGATACTCGGCTCGGCCCCTGCATCGGCAACACCCGTCACTTCATCGCGATTGGCCTGAACTATGCTGACCACGCTGCGGAAGCCAACATGCCGATTCCCCAGGAGCCGATCGTGTTCAGCAAGGCACCGAGCTCGATTGCCGGACCGCACGATGCCTGTTCCCTCCCGGAAGGCGCCACAAAGGTGGATTGGGAGGTCGAGTTGGCAATCGTAATAGGACGGCGTGCCTATCAGGTAAGTGAAGCCAAGGCCCTCGATTATGTGGCGGGCTATTGCGTCTGCAACGATCTGTCGGAGCGCGCATGGCAACTGGAGCGCTCAGGCCAATGGATGAAAGGCAAGAGCGCGCCGGGATTCGGTCCTCTTGGCCCGTGGCTGGTCACACGCGATGAAATTCAGAATCCACTCGCTCTCGACCTCACGCTTGACGTCAACGGCGAGCGCAAGCAGACCGGGTCAACCAGCACGATGATTTTTGGCCCGGCGTTTTTGATCTCCTACCTGTCGCAATTCATGGCGCTGGAGCCGGGGGATGTCATCACTACCGGCACGCCTCCCGGCGTGGGCATGGCTAGCAACCAGTATCTGAAATCCGGTGACTCGGTCCGACTGTCGATTAGCGGGCTTGGGGAACAGTCCATCGCCATTCGCTAAGTTCCGGAAAGGGGCGTCCGCAGCGGCGTCCCTTGGAAATTTCGCATCAGTGTTTGCTGGCGGTAGAATTTGCCAGCAAACTGAAATGCTCGACCGCCGGCGGCGCCGCGAAATACGGGCCGACGATCGCGCGCCATTCCTGGAATGCCGCCGATTCGCGGAAATCGACCGTGTGGTTTTCCAGTGTCTCCCAGTAAATCGTCAGCACGTAGCGCTCCGGTGTCTCGATCCCGCGCTGCACGCGGTAGCCGAGAAAACCCTTGGCCTGGCTGATCGCCTGCTGCACGCCGCGCACGATGGCGGCATCGAATTCCTGCTGTTTTCCGGGGTGGATGCGAATATCGGCGAGTTCGAGGATCATGGTTGTGTCATTTCCAAAAGAGGGCGCAGTCCAGTCGGAAGAAGGCGATGGTTTCGATGATCGGCTGCTGCGATTGCTGCGGATAGAGCGTATTTTGCGGCAATGATACACGGCCCGGGAGGCGGTTTCTGCGCCACCACGGCGCAGAAACGCGCAACTCAGTAGGAGCCCATGAAGTCGCGCTTGCCGATTTCGACGCCGTTGTGGCGCAGGATCGCGTAGGCGGTGGTGACGTGGAAGAAGAATTGCGGCAAACCGTAGTGCAGCAGATAGGTTTGGCCGCTCAGTTTTTTCTCTTTGGGCGTACCGGGCCGCAGTACGATTTCCAGCTGTTCGCTGCCGTCGAATTGTTCAGGCTGGATGCCGTCGATAAAAGCCAGCGTTTTGGTGATGCGAGCACGCAAGTCGGCAAAGCTTTGCTCGGTGTCGTCATACGCCGGCACGTCAATGTTGGCCAGGCGTGCCGACACGCTCTTGGCGAAATCGGCTGCGATCTGGACCTGGCGAAACAACGGAAACATATCGGGAAACAGGCGGTCCTGCAGCAAGGCGCCAGGTTCGATCGACTTGGTCGTGACATGCGCTTCGGCCTTGGCCAGCACCTCGTTCAAGGCATTCAGCATTTGCCTGAAAACGGGAACCGAGCTGCTGTACATGGAGATACTCATGGTGTTGTCCTTCACAGTTGATAACCGCCGATCATAGCATCGGGACGCTGCCCGCCCGGGTCGTCGCACGCGCTCCACTCCGGCTGCTATGCTTGTCGGCACTTCCCATCCGAATCCGCCGATGGCACGCCGCTACCACCACCACGTCTACGTAATTGAATTGTCGCCGGACGTCCTGTACGAACCGCGCTTCAAGAAGGCCAATCCGGATTACGTATCCGGCCGGCCCTGCGTCTACGTCGGCATGACCGGCCTGAACCCCGATTTGCGCTTCGACAAACACAAGGCCGGCATTCAGTCCAACCGCTTCGTCACCGCCTACGGCTTGCGGCTGCTGCCCGAACTGTACGAATGCTACAACCCGATGCCTTACCACGGCGCCTGCGAGATGGAAGTGGAGTTGGCGGTCAGCTTGCGCGAGGCCGGCTACGGCGTCTGGCAGGCGTGAGGGGCGCTGGCTGGTTGCCCAAATACATGGCCCGGGTTAGCATTCGCGCTGCGCTTTTCGGGAGAAGGCCGTTCGCCGGATGTGTTTCCCGATCACCCGCGCAGTGAGGCAGGTGTATGGCCTCACTGGCAGATGCGGCGGTGCCAATTTCAGCCAGGTGAAGGCGATTGGCGCAACCATGTGGGACAACAACTTTCTAACTAGCAGTCGGTCGTATAGTCCGGCGTCTTGATGACAAGGGCGCCCCCCATTTCCTTGATGCGCGACCACGCAATAGACAGCAGAATCCGTTATGCCCGCGTCCAATTTGAACGACTCGGCCAGCCGCGAATGTTTCGCCCTGCTGGATGACTGCGAGGCGAGCGAGGCTGACCCCAGGTCGCGTTTATATACCGGCCATGCCGGAACGCTGACCTGCCACCACGCCTCGGAATTGGAGCGACTGTTCGACGGCATGCAGCACGCGCTGCAGCGTGGCCTGCACGCAGTCAGCCTGCTGGCCTATGAATTGGGTGGCCAACTTCAAGGAATAGAGCCGCGCGCAAGCACGCAACCCTTGGCTCAAATCCTTTTATTCGGGCATTGCGAGCGTCTTTCCGCAGTCGAAGTTTCCGCATGGCTCGCGGCGCGCGAGCAAGACGCAGGCGGCGCCGACATTCCCTGCGGCATTGCGGGCCTGCACGCCGATGTGAGCCAGGCCGAATTTTTCGACGCGATCGAGCGAATTCACACCTATCTGGAGAGCGGCGACACTTATCAAGTCAATTACACCTATCGCCTGAATTTCGAATCCTACGGATCGGTGCCTGGCCTGTATCGGCGCTTGCGCGCGCGCCAGGCGGTGCCCTATGGCGCGCTGATCGCATTGCCGGACGGCAGGGCGGTGCTGTCATCGTCGCCGGAATTGTTCATCCGGCACGAGCGCGGCGCGCTGGTCGCCCGGCCGATGAAAGGCACCGCGGCCGCGAGCGGCGATGCCGAAATCGACCGTTTCCGCGCTACGGAGTTGGCGGCCGACACCAAAAACCGTGCCGAGAACCTGATGATCGTCGATCTGTTGCGCAACGACATTGGCCGGGTCGCAACGGTAGGGTCGGTACGCGTGCCGCATCTGTTCGAGGTGAATGCGTACGGCCCGGTGCTGCAGATGACCTCCACGGTAAGCGCGCAGTTGCGGCCCGATGCAAGCCTGGCCAACCTATTTGCCGCGCTGTATCCGTGCGGCTCCATCACCGGCGCGCCGAAGCGCCGCACGATGCAGATCATCCGCGAGCTGGAAGCCGCTCCGCGTGGCATCTACACTGGCGCGATTGGCTGGTTTGACCAGCCGGCCGGCGATCAGAAAATCGGCGATTTTTGCCTTTCTGTGCCGATACGCACGATTGTGCTCGAGGCACCGGCAGCAGGCGGGCTGCGCCAGGGCCAGATGGGGATCGGCGCAGGGATCGTGTACGACAGCGATGCCGCCTCCGAATACCAGGAATGCCAATTGAAGGCCCGTTTCCTGACCGGGCTGGCGGTCGATTTCAGTTTGTTCGAGACGATGTTCGCGACGCGGAGGGGCGGTTGCCGCCACCTCGAGTTGCATCTGCGGCGGCTGTGTTCATCCGCCGAATATTTCGGGTTCCGTTACGACGAACCGTCCCTGCGCGAGGCCCTGCGGCAAGCGTGCGCCAGTTTTGTGGAAGTGGCCGATTATCGCCTGCGCCTAACCCTGGAGCACTCCGGCGCCTGCACTGTGCACAGCGCGCCGCTGGCGGTCCTGCCGTCCACGGTGCGGGTAGTGGTGGCGCCGGAGCCGATTGATGAGGCTGGCCCGTTCCTGCACCACAAGACCACCGTGCGCGCACGGTACGATGCGGCGTGGCGCGCGGCCGAGGAACGGGGGGCGTTCGACATGCTGTTCCACAACCGGGCCGGAGAGTTGACCGAAGGCGCGCGCAGCAACGTATTCGTTCGTCTGGACGGCCGCTGGTACACGCCGCCACTATCGGCCGGCCTGTTGCCGGGAGTGATGCGCGGTGTCCTGCTTGCCGATCCTGCGTTGAAGGCGGCGGAACGACGGCTGACATTGGACGACTTGCGCGCGGCGCAGCAGGTACTGGTTTGCAACGCGTTGCGTGGCGCCCTGCCGGCGGTGGTGGAGTGGTAATCGGCGGGCGCCGTGACGACACCCAAGCGTTCGAGTCGTGCGCCAGCAGCATGGGCGCCGCGGGTTGTCGGGCGCCGATAGCTCGGTTAGCATGCGCTTTCAGCATTTCAAAATACATAACTACAAGGGAGACGCCATGCGCCGGATAGCTTTCTCGATCCTGACGTTTGCAATCGCCGCTTTGTGCGGCACCGCTTGGGCCGCAGACCAGATGAAACCCGGCCTGTGGGAAACGACGATCAAGTCCGACATGATGGCTTCCATGCCCAAGCTGTCGCCACAGGAGCTCAAGCAGATGCGCGACATGGGCATCCAGATGCCGGACATGCAGAACGGCGGCATGGTGCAAAAAATATGCATCACCAAGGAAATGGCCGAACTGCAGGAGCCGGGGATGGCCGACGCCAAGGAGATGGGTTGCGAGGCAAAGAATTACAAGAAGACCGGTGCCCAGTACTCTCTGGATCTGGTGTGCAACAGCGCCGACATGAAGGGAAAAGGCACGATCAAAGGCGCCTTCTCGGGCAACGACAAATTCAGCTCAACCTATCAGTTCACGGGTATTGCGCATGGCCAGAAGGTCGATCAGAAGCATGAAACCACCGGCAAGTGGCTGAGCGCGGATTGTGGCAGGGTAAAGCCGGTTGCGGATGCTGTTCGGAAAAAATGATTGGTTGCCTGTTTGACGCCCTTCGTGCGCCAAACGCATCCGTAGGGCTCGAAGCCCGCGACCAAGCCGCTGTAGATGGCTTTAAAACGACGCCGGCGGCACCTGCCGGTCACTTTTTGAGGCGGTTCGTTCGCTTGGGCGGGATATGAGCACGGGATTTGTTTTTTTGCTCGAAGATGGTTTTCGCATCTTCCTTCGCCCGTTCCAGCGTGCGCAGCGCCGGGTCGTCGTCGTGCAAGGTAAAGAAATCGGCAGCTTGTGCACGCATCACATGCTTGATCGCATCTTCGTCGCTCAAATCATATAGCTCGGTCAATAGCGTGGTTACTTCGTCCAGGTATTCTTCGTAAGTCATTAGCGGGCAGGTGCGCAGTGCGCATCAGTAATTGAAAAAGGATTGCTGCAGTATAGGGCGCTTCCATGCCAATGCGGCGCCTCGCTAGCGATCGCAGCGAACAACAGGGTGGGCGTAATCAGGTCGTGGTATTGGGGCTCGCCGATGGCGTTATTTTCGGTGCTGACTTGATGCTTGGCCGATGCGCCTGCTAACCTGCGGACGCCGGTATGCGCTCTCCGGAAATTCAGGGTTGAAAGTGGTGATGGCCGGATTACCGTAGATGGAAAACAAGCCGGTACCGACCATCATCGACGTGCCTGCATGCATCTTCCACGACCCTACGGTGAACCAAAACCGGCCTCGGCTCAGGTTTTTGGATTTGCTGCCGTTATGCCAAGTATCGTCGTGGGAAAACCGGGTTTGCTGTGCCCCGGCATCCCGCCTTTCCTTCAGCATTTTTCGCGAGGTTGGCTATGAGCTTCACCCTTCCAGGCATTCTCCAGGGCTTCGCATCGGCCGTCCCCGCGCCACGCGAAAATCCGCAGCGCATGAACGACAAAACGGCTGCCGCGGGCGGCATCCCCGTCACCGACAAAGTCACGTTGGGCGCGAGTGCCGCAGAAGCCGCCACCTACCCCGACCCGCGCAACAACGCCGCAGCGCGCGCAGATATCAGCGCCACGCTGGAAGAGTCGCAACGCCAGCTGCAGCAAGTCCTCGATTTGCTGCTGCCCTTGCTGGAACAGCAGGGCTTGAACGTGGCCAAGGTGATCAGCGGCGAACAAACCTTGCATGCCGATCCGGCCACGATAGAGCAGGCCAAGGCAGC
>DATJCV010000133.1:0-2771 GCA_035497775.1 Burkholderiaceae bacterium
GATCCTGCAGCATCCGCAAGAAGCCAGTCAGGCCAAGGGTAGTGCCCGGCTGCTGCATCTCAGCCTCGCCCGCAGCCAACTGCATACCGGGGAAATCTTCGCGCCGGCGGTGTTGCAGGCGCTGCTGCAACGGCCGTGGCCGGAAGCGATGGATGCGGCGCCGAGTGGCACGGCGAACCATACGCCGGTACACAGCATCCTGTTGTATCCGCGCCCGCCGACCGATGTCGCGCCCGCCCCGTTGCCGCTGGCCGAGCCGGCACGCCTGCGGCTGGTGCTGCTGGATGGCACTTGGCGCCAGAGCCGCAGGATGCTGCAGGACAATCCGCTGCTGCAAGCGTTGCCGCGCCTGGCATTGCCTTCTTCGCTGCCGTCGCGCTACCACATCCGGCGCGCCCAGCGCCCCGGCCAGCTGTCAACGCTGGAAGCCTGCTGCCATGCGTTGCGGCAACTGGAACAGCGCGAACAGCCGTATCAGTCATTGCTGCAGGCGTTCGACGGCTTCGTCGCGCAGCAGCTGGCGTATCGTCCGCAGGCAACAACGGGAAATTGACGCGAGCCGAGGGAACGCATGTTGCCGGCGGCGAACCTCTTGTCTCTGGTCAAACCGGTTGCCGTAGCGCTGCAATAGGCTGGAGGGGTCTATAGCCGAAGGCTCGCGCCAACACCATGATTTGTTCCTTGTCGCCGTTATCACGTTGCGCGCTGGGCGTCGTATTGGCGGTGTCGCTGGCGTCGTCGTGCCATGCCGACGATGCCGCGTCGACGGTGGCGCCGTCCGCGCCCATGTCGCGCTGGGATCGGGCCTCGCAAGCAGTGTCGCAGACGCTGGAACAGGTCTGGCATTCCGACCAGTACGAGCTATACGTGCCGCTTCACATCTGGCACAACCGTGCCTACTACAGCGCGCAGAAAATCGCCATGTACAACGAAAATCCGTGGGGTGTCGGCATCGGCAAATACCGCTACGACACCGATGGCGACTGGCATGCGCTGTATGCGATGGCCTTCCTCGAATCGCACAACAAGGTCGAACCGATCGTCGGCTATGGCTTCCAGAAAATCTGGCGCCCGGGCGGGAGTTGGCGGCTCGGCGCCGGCTTCACCGCCGGCGTCACCACGCGCGAGGACTACCATTACGTGCCGATCCCGGTGCTGCTGCCGCTGGCATCGATCGAATACGGCCGGCTGTCGTTGCAGACTACTTATATTCCTGGCGGCAACGGCAACGGCAACGTGCTGTTTACCTGGCTGCGCTGGCGGATGTGAACCGATTGTGGGACTAAACACCTAGCTAGACATAACCGCGCCGCAGGCGCCCCTCCATGCGGTGTTGCAGTGCTTCGAAACAAAGACTCAGACACCAATAAATAACCGCCGCCGCGAGGTAAAGCGGCAAGGGTTGGAAGGTCGCCGCGATCACTTGCTTGGTCGCCAGCATCAATTCGGTCACGGTGATCACCGATACCAGCGAGGTGTCCTTCAACAGGCTGATCAAGGTATTGGCCATCGACGGCACGGCGGTGCGCAAGGCCTGCGGCAGGACGATGTAGCGCAGGGTGTCGCCATAGTTCAACCCCAGGCTGAAGCTGGCATTCCACTGCCCCTGGCTGATGCCGATGATCGCACCGCGCAAACTCTCCGAGAGATAGGCGCCGGCGTTCAGGCTCAAGGCCAGAATGCCGGCGGTGACCGGCGTGAATTCGATGCCGATGCTTGGCAAGCCATAGTAAATGACGAAGATCTGCACCAGCAGTGGCGTACCGCGCATCAGGCTGACATAGGCGGCTGCCGTCCACTGCAACGGGAGCCAGGGTATGATGCGCGCCACCGCCAGCGAAAACCCCAGCGCCAGGCCGCCAGCCATCGACGCCAGCGCGAACAGTAGCGTATAACCGGTGCCTATGAGCATCACCGGCGCGGCGCGGCGCAATAATTCCAGAAGTTCGACCAGGTCCATGGCAGCCTTATAAAAAAATCCCCGCAACGATGGCGGGGATTATCGGAATCGGGTTCGCGTGATGCGCGCGATTCGGGAATATGCCGGCCTGCCAGCCTAGCGGGCGCCCGGCGCCTTGCTCACATCGGTACCGAACCATTTCATCGATACCTGCTTGAAGCTGCCATCCTTGAACGAATCGGTGAGCGCCTTGTCGATCGCAGCCTTGAATTTCGGATTGCCCTTCTGGAAGGGAATTCCCATTTTTTCCACTTCGCCGACCGGTGCCCCGGCCTTCAACGGCAGCGTCGAGGTTTTCAACAGATAGGAAACCATCAGGCTGTCGTTGAGCGCGGCATCGATGCGGTTTGATGCCAAGTCCTGCAGGTATTCGGGCGCGCCCGGATAGCTCTTGACCTCGATGCCGGGGACCGCCTTCGCCTTCTGCTCGTAATTGCTGCCCTGGCCGACACCGACGCGCTTGCCCTTCAAATCGTCGAGGCTCTTGAAGTTGCCGGCCTCGTTCTTTCTGAGGATCAACTGCGCGCTCGAAAGCGTATATGGATCGGAAAAATCGAAGGCCTTTTGCCGTTCGGGAGTGATGCCGACCTGGTTGACGATCACGTCGTACTTGCCGGCAGCCAGGCCGGCCAGGATGCCGCTGTATTCGGTGGTGATGAATTCGGGCTTGACGCCGAGCTTGGCCGCGACCAGCTTGGCCACATCGACGTCGAAGCCGGTCAGTTGGTTGGTCCGCGGGTCCTTGAAATTGAAGGGCGGATAAGTTCCCTCAACTGCAATGCGCAAGGTGCCGCGCGCCTTCACCGTATCC
>DATJCV010000134.1:0-2655 GCA_035497775.1 Burkholderiaceae bacterium
GATCAACGGCAACCTGAACGGCCTTAAAGATGGTTCCATCGGCGGCAACATAATCTTCGCCGACCCCCATGGTCTTGTGGTCGGTGCCTCCGGCGTGGTCAACGTCGGCAGCCTGACCGTCACCACCCCCAGCGCTTCGCAGATGAGCCAGCTGGCGGCAACCATGACCAATGGCAGTGATGCCGAAGGCACGGCGCTGGCAGCCGATCTGATGGCCGGCAAGTACAACGCCGGCAACGGCGAAGTCAGCATTCAGGGCAAGGTCAACAGTGCCGGTTCGGTCAATCTGTTCGCCGCCAGCGCGGTGGTTGGCGCTGGCGCCCAGGTCAACGCCGGTGCCCAGGTATTCCAGGCGACCGTGAATACCAACGGCCTGGTCGACGCCACGGCAGCCGTGCGCCAGGACGGCAGCATTCTGATTGTCGGCAAGGACGACGTTACTATCTCCGGCGAGCTGCGTGCGCTGATGGCCGATGGCGGCGGTGGCGGCGTGCAGGTCAACGCACCGGAGCTGAACGTCGAAGCCACCGGCAAGATCAATACCCGCGCCCTGGCTGGCTCCCAGGAGGCGTCCGGCAATATCACCCTGCAGGCATACAGCGACCTTGGCTTCAGCGCCGTAAACGCAGATGGCAGCGCGATTGACGACGTCGACCAGCTGGAAGTGGCAATCAAGCAGCAGAGCAAGGCCAACCTGGGCTCCGCCCACAGCACTGCCAAGGTCAATATCAAGGCCGGCGCGGTGCTGGACGCGGGTCACGACCAGGCCGACAAGGCCGGCAATGTACGCGTCGAGGCCCTCGCGGTGGACCGCCAGCTGGGCGGCTACGCCCAGGCGCATTCGTCCATCGACATCGGCGGCACCCTGATCGGCAAGGACGTCAGCGCCCGCTCCGTCACCCAGGTGAGCGTCGATTCCGGCCTGCTTGGCGATTTCTTCGACACCGCCGAGCTGCAGGCGATGATCGACAAGGTCAAGCTGCTCAATGCCGGCTGGACTGATGAACGCGCCGCCGAGCACGTCTACACATTACTGGTGGAGGCCGTCGACAGCAGTCACGACAAGGGCGCGGTGCCGCCCTCCAACTACAGCGAATTCATCACCCTGCTGCCGTTCGCCACCTTCGCGGTGGCCGAAGGCAGCTCGCGGGTGACGGTCGCCGGCAGTGCCAACATCCAGGCTTCCGGCGATCTGGCGCTGACTGCGGAAACCACCCGCAGCGTCGATACCGCCAGCTTCCAGTTGCCGGTCATTACCAGCAAGCTGCCGTTCAATGCCGGCATCGCCTATGGCCGTCTGGCGGGCGAGACCAAGGTCGAGATCCTCGACAATGCCACCATTGCCGCCGACGACATGTCGCTACTGGCCCACAGCCAGGACAGCCTGGCCGTGGAAGGCAGCGCCTCGACCACGCGTGACGCGCAGGGCAGCAATGCCACGACGCTGTCGGCCGCCTTCAGCATGGCGCACACCGATCTCACCACTACCGCGACCGTGGCGCGCAACGCCCGGCTTGGCGGTGTCGCCGGCGACGTCAGTGTTACCGCCCTGACCGAACAGAGCCTGAGCAACAGTGCGTCATCCAAGAGTATCGGCCAGGGTGCCATGGGCGGCCCGGCCGTGGCTCTCGCGCTGTTCAGCAGCAACACCCGAGCACAATTCGATGCAGACCTGGAAAACGCCGATTCGCTGAGCGTCAATGCCGCCAACATTCTCTCCGAGCAGGCCAACAGCGCTGCGGTGCAGGCCGGCAAGACCAGCCTGGACGGGCTCAAGGCGCGCGTGCTGGCGCAGGAGGACTTCAAGAAGTTCACCACGGCCATCGGCAACCAGGTCAAGAATTTCCTGGGCATGAAGATCACGCCGGATGGCGATCCGGTTGCAAGCAAGCTGCGCCTGGCATCTGCAGTTGCAGTAAGCATCGCCGACCACCAGGTCGAAGCCAAACTGGGTGGCAATGGTCAGCGCATCCGCCTCAATGACGACCTTTCGGTCACCGCACTGCAACATCAGAGCAGCCTGAGCAACGGCGCCGACAGCACGGTGAACTCCGACGCCGAGCAGGATGATGGCACCAAGATCGGCATCAGCGTGGCGGCGTCCTACAACCAGATGACCCAGCACACCCGCGCGCTGGTTGGCGACAACGCCACCCTCACGGCGGGTCATATAGGGGTCACCGCACGCAACGTGCAGACCCTCAACCTGCACGGTCTGGATCGCTGGAATTCGCTGGATGAGGTGTTCGAGAACCTCAAGACCCACGCGCCCAGCTTCATCGAGATCCCCAGCAAGCTCTCCACTGTGTTTGCCAACTCCAACAGCGGCGGCGAAGAGGTCGGCCTGGCGGGCTCGGTCACCGTCCTCAATACCGACATCGATGCCATCGCCTGGGTAGGTGACAACGTCAGCCTGACCGCCACGGCAACCGGCAACGATTGGCAGTCGCAGCCATACCTGTTCCTGGACAGGTTGTATGACGACGAGAACGAGGAGATCGAGGCCCGCAAGCTGCTGCGTAATATCGCCTGGAATCTTGACTCGGCCATCGAGGTCAGCGCCAGCAACGACATCCAGCAATTGGCCATCGCGGGCAATTTCTGGAAAACCCTGTTTGGCACTCAATATCAAATGTAAAACTAATGCGGTCGCCA
>DATJCV010000135.1:0-1628 GCA_035497775.1 Burkholderiaceae bacterium
TTGCAACTGCCGGCCGAGCGCCAGGGCGACCTCGACGCGCTGCTGCAACTGGCGGTGCGCAGCGCGGAAGGCAAGCTGGTGCCGATCCGCGAACTGGTGACGGTCAGCGATACGCTGCGCGAACAGCCGATCTATCACAAGGACTTGCTGCCGGTGACTTACGTGGTCGGCGACATGGCCGGCAAGGTCGACAGCCCGCTGTACGGCATGTTCCAGATGCGCTCAGCGCTGGCGAAGGTCGAGGTGCCCGGCGGCGGCCAGTTGCGCGAATACTTCATCCGCCAGCCGGACGATCCGTATCGCGAATATGCGCTCAAGTGGGACGGCGAATGGCAAATCACCTACGAAACCTTCCGCGACATGGGCGCCGCCTATGCGGTCGGGCTGGTGCTGATCTACCTGCTGGTGGTGGCGCAGTTCGGTTCCTACCTGACGCCGCTGATCATCATGGCGCCGATCCCGCTCACCATCATCGGCGTGATGCCGGGCCACGCCTTGCTGGGCGCGCAATACACCGCCACCAGCATGATCGGCATGATCGCGCTGGCCGGCATCATCGTGCGCAACTCGATCCTGCTGGTCGATTTCATCAACCTGCAGGTGCGTGCCGGCGTGCCATTCAAGGAGGCGGTGGTGCATTCCGCGATCACGCGCGCGCAGCCGATCATGCTGACCGGCCTGGCGGCGATGCTGGGCGCCTTCTTCATCCTGGATGACCCGATCTTCAATGGGCTGGCGATTTCGCTGATCTTCGGCATCCTGGTGTCGACCATGCTGACGCTGGTCGTGATTCCGCTGCTGTACTTCGTTGCTTACCGCAACCGTCTCGATTCACTCACCCTCGCTTCACCCACCCCTAAAGGAGAAACACCATGAGTTCTTGGCAAATCGTCCATATCATCGCCGGCATCTTCATCCTGACTTCGCTCGCTCTGGGCATTCCCGGCAGCCCGGTCTTCGTCAGCCAGTGGTGGCTGGCGTTTACCGCTTTCGTCGGCTTCAACCTGCTGCAAAGCGGGTTCACCAAATGGTGTCTGATGGAAACCATCATGCGCAAGCTGGGTGCCCGTCCCGGTACTAGCTGCGGCTAAGGAAGGCGTCATGCAGCGCATGCGCTCCGGCGCCCTGCTTTGTGCCGCCCTGTTCTGGTCGGCCGCTGCTTCGGCATCGGCGGCCGATCTGATGCAGGCCTGGCGCGCGGCGCAACAGCACGATCCGGAATTCGCCGCGGCCCAGGCCGCGCACCAGTCTGGCGCCGCGCAACGGCGCCAGTCCGGCGCGCTGTGGCGGCCGTCGGTCGAATTCACCGCAGGCGCCGGCTTGGCCAGCAGCGACAGCGCCACGCGCGGCGCCAGTTTTTCCGCACCGGGCATGGGGTCATCGAACGGCGTCTCGTTCGATACCTCGGTCAACAACGGCACCATGCAGCGCTGGGCGCTCTCCGCCCGCCAGCCGCTGCTCAGCGGCGAGCGCAGCGCGCAAGCGCGCCAACTGGAACTGGCGGCGGATATCGCCGAAATCGAGTGGGGCAACGCCAATCAGGCGCTGATGCTGCGCGTCGCCGAGCGCTATTTCGACGTCGTGCTGGCCGCCGATACGCTGCGCGTGCTACGCCGGCAACAGGCGGC
>DATJCV010000136.1:0-8394 GCA_035497775.1 Burkholderiaceae bacterium
GTCGGCAACGAGCCGTTCGCGGTGCTGCTGGCCGACGATTTCATGGATGTCGAGCCGGGCCAGTCGCCGGTATTGAAGCAGATGACCGACATTTACGCACGCGAGGGTTCCAGCATCCTGGCGGTGCAGGACGTGCCACGCGCGCAAACCGGGCAGTACGGCATCGTCAGCGTCACTCCTTATCTGCCGAACCTGGAGCGGGTCGACGGCCTCGTCGAAAAACCACTGCCGGACGAGGCGCCATCCACCTTGGGCGTGGTCGGACGCTATGTCTTGAACAACCGGGTTTTCGATTACCTGGAAAATCTGGGCGAGGGTACCGGTGGTGAAATCCAGTTGACTGACGGTATCGCCGCGCTGATGCAGGCGCAAACCGTGCTCGCCTATCGCTATACCGGCCAGCGCTACGATTGCGGCTCCAAGCTCGGCTATCTGAAGGCAACCCTGGCGATGGGAATGAAGCATCCGGAAACCGGCAAGGAATTCGCCGCCTATGTGCGTGAATTCGTTCAGGAGCTGGGGTGAGCGTGCGCCCGATTCTCAAAATGGGCGATCCGCGCCTGCTGCGCCGCGCCGCGCCGGTGACCGCCTTTGGCACGCGCGAGCTGGATGAGCTGGTGGCCGAGATGTTCGACACCATGCATGCGGTCAATGGCGCAGGATTGGCGGCGCCACAGATCGGCGTCGACTTGCGGCTGGTGATTTTCGGCTTTGGCAGCAACAACCGCTATCCGGAGGCGCCGCCGGTGCCGGAGACGGTGCTGATCAATCCGCAGTTGACGCCGCTTGGTGAACAGATGGAAGACGGCTGGGAAGGCTGCCTGTCGGTGCCCGGCATGCGCGGCGTGGTGCCGCGTTTCGCGCGCCTGCGCTACGAAGGCTTCGACCAGTTCGGCAAGCCGATCCGGCGCGAGGTGGACGGCTTCCACGCGCGCGTGGTGCAGCATGAGACGGATCACCTGGACGGCATCCTGTATCCGATGCGCATCAAGGACTTGAGCCAGTTCGGTTTCATCGACGCGCTGTTTCCTGAAGCCGCAAACATTCCCGATGAGTGATGGAGTATAGGTAAGTTTCCACCTGAAAATGTGCGGCATAGGACTGCCTTGCAGGGAGTATAAGTTTTTCCAACGCGCTCAGGCGGATGTGCCGGCTGTTTCCGCGATCGCCAGCAGCCGCGCCCGTCGCTGCATCGCGCGCTCGGTGGAGAGCGCATAGCGGGTCGATAGCAGTGGAAATTCGGTGTCGTGCGGCGAGGGCGCCGGTGCGCTCGCGTGCCGGAACACGGCGTAATCCTCGATCCCGCCCACTACCACGTCACACCAGCGCAGCGCCGCCAGCGCGATCTCTGGCAAGCCGTGCAGGTGCTGGCACAGCTTGCCGATTTTCATTGCCTGGTCGATCAGCAATTCTTCGATGCGGGCCGGTTCCTGCAGCGCCAGCCGGCGCATTTCGGGATTCCAGCGCATGCTGATTTCGGGCAAAAACACGTAGCGCAAGCCGGCGGCCCAGCCGATTCCGAGTTCGGCGGCGGGAATCGTGGTGAAGCCGTCGATCGGTAAGCCAGGGTACTCGAACCGGTTGATCTGCTCCAGCAGCGGACTCAACTGGTTCAGGCGCTGCGGCGTTTTCAGCATCAGCACCAAGGTGGGCCGCGCGTTGTCGGTCCATTCCTCTCCTTCCAGCAAACGGCCGACGAAGGCGTCGATTTGCCGGTGCTCGACCGCCAGCGAAAAAACGCAGCGCACCAGCGCGGTCGGGTCGAAGCCGCGCAAACCGGCCAGATCGACCGAGAGCGCGATTTCCTGGCTGGTGCCGTATTTGCCGAGCGCGCTGGCGGCGTGGAACTCGCGCACCTGTGGGTGATCCCCGAACTGGCGCCGCAGCGGCGCCAGCGCCAATTCCAGCACGTCGCGCGACGGATAGCTGTCGCGTGCGCCACGCGGGTCGGCACCGCCGATGCGGGCCAGGCCGCCGGTATGGCGTTGCGGCGAAAAGCCGATGAAATAGCGCCTGCTGCCCATCGTCGGTCCCGGCCGGATCGCGCCGCCGTTAAAACTGCTCGTCGGCGCCCAGATAGCGCCATTGCCCGGGCGGCAGATCGCCCAGCTTGAGACGGCCGATGCGCACCCGCTTCAGGCCCAGTACCCGCAGGCCGACCGCTTCGCACATGCGCCGGATCTGGCGCTTTTTTCCTTCGCGCAACACGAAACTCAACTGGTCTTCGTTCTGCCAGCGCACCTTGGCCGGTTTCAGCGGCTTGCCGTCGAGGGACAGGCCGTGGTTCAGACGCTTCAAGTCCGCATCGGGCAGCTTGCCGGGGCGTGTGTACTGGACCCGCACCAGGTATTCCTTGTCGATGGTGGAGTCCTCGCCGATCAACTGCTTGGCGATGCGGCCATCCTGGGTCAGGATCAGCAGCCCGACCGAATCGATGTCAAGCCGCCCGGCCGGCACCAGGCTGCGCAACTGGCTTGGATGAAATGACTGCGGTGCCGGGTCCTGCGGCCAGCGGCTGGCCCCATTCACCAGCACCAACGCTGGCTGATGCCCATCCTCGGCCTGGCCGCTGACATAGCCGACCGGCTTGTTGAGCAGGATCGTGACGCGCTTGGCCTGCTGCGCGCTGGCTTGGCGTTCGACGCTGATTTTCTGCTGCGGCAAGACCTTGCTGCCGAGTTCGGACACGACCTTGCCGTCGACCCGCACCCAGCCGCGCGCGATCCATTCGTCGGCTTCGCGGCGCGAACAAAGGCCCAGTTCGGACATGCGTTTGGAGAGGCGAAGCGGTTCGGTCATGGTACGGATCGGTTGAAGTCGGGTGGATGAGATGATTCAGACGTGCAGCGCTTCCAGCAAATCGGTTTCGAGCTGGATCTGGCTGCGCGCATGATTCAGCGCCTCGCCATCCACCAGGAACACGTCTTCGGCGCGTTCGCCGAGCGTCATGATCTTCGCGGTGTGGACGTTGATCTTGTACTTCGCCAGCACGTCGGCAACCGCATACAGGAGGCCGTTGCGGTCGTTGGCGCAGATCGACAGCAGGTAATACTGCCTGCGCTCGTCCGGCCGCAGATCGACAGTCGGCACGATCGGGAAGGTGCGCGACTGGCGCGACAGGCGCGCCGGCACCGGCGGCTCCAGCGGCGCGTCGGAGGCCAGCGCCTGCGCCAGTTCATGCTCGACCAGGTTGATGATGTCACGGTAGTTGCCGGCGAACATCGGCGCCGTCACCAGGAAGGTGTCGAGCGCGTAGCCGTGGGCGCTGGTGTGGATCTTGGCATCGAGAATGCTGAAATTCTTGCGGGCGAAATAGCCGCAGATGCGCACGAACAGATCGGCCT
The DNA here is from genome assembly GCA_035497775.1 of Burkholderiaceae bacterium. GTDB lineage: Bacteria > Pseudomonadota > Gammaproteobacteria > Burkholderiales > Burkholderiaceae_D > DATJCV01. The sequence continues at coordinate 3,345 of DATJCV010000136.1, forward strand.
GGTCGCGGCAATACACGGTGACCTGGACCCCTTCTCCGATCGGCGCCAGGCGGCATTTGACGACCGGCACCGGGCTGTCGATCCGGTTGTACAGGGTACGGGTTTGCCAGGCGATGTCCGACGCATCATGGCGCAGGAAATAGCCGACGTCGAGCTGGCGCCAGAGCCGCTCGTGCGCATCGGCCGGCAGGCCGTACAGGCGTAGCGTGTTCAGCGTTTCCTGCTGGCGCTGGTTCAATTCGTGGTCGGCTGACGGCGTTTCCCCGCCCAAGACGCGCAGTGTGATGCGGTACAGGTCTTCCAGTAGCTTGCCTTTCCACGCATTCCACACCTTCGGGCTGGTGCCGCGGATGTCGGCCACCGTCAGCAGGTAGAGCGCGGTCAGGCGCCGCTCGCTGCCGACGCGCCCGGCGAAGTTGCGGATCACCTGCGGGTCCGATAAATCGCGTTTTTGCGCGACCAGCGACATCGTCAGGTGCTGTTCGACCAGGAATGCGATCAGCTCGGTATCTTCCTTTTCGAGCCCATGCTGACGGCAGAACTTGCGCGCTTCCGCCATGCCCAGCAGCGAATGATCGCCGCCGCGGCCCTTGGCGATGTCGTGAAACAGCGCGGCGATATACAGTACCCAGGGCCGGGCGAAATCGGCGATCAGCTGGCTGCAGAACGGGTACTCATGCGCGTGTTCAGGCAGCGTGAAGCGGCGCACGTTGCGTACCACCATCAGGATGTGCTGGTCGACGGTGTAGGCGTGGAACAGGTCGTGCTGCATCTGGCCGATGATGCGCCGGAAGGGTGGCAGGTAGCGGCCCAGAATGCTGGTCTGGTTCATGCGCCGCAAGGCATGGGTGACGCCCTGCGGCGCCTGGATGATTTGCAGGAACAGCGCGCGATGCTGCGGCTGGCGGCGGAAGGCGGCGTCGATGTGGAAGCGCGCATGCCATAGCGCGCGCATGGTGCGCGCCGTCATGCCTTTCAGTTGCGGCTGCTGTTCCAGCAGCAGGAAAATTTCCAGCATTGCCCCCGGCGCCGTCTCGAAGGTGTCATCGGCGCTGATGTCGATGCGGCCGTTGACTTCGTTGAAGCGGGGATTGATGGGCTGCACCGTGGCCGGTTGCGGAAACAGTTGCGCCTCGATGTTTTGCAGCAGGATCGTATTCAGTTGCGTAACGGCCTTGGCTGCCCAGTAGTAACGCTGCATCAGGGTTTCGCTGGCGCGCCGGGTGCTGCTGGTCTGGAAGCCGAGCGATTCGGCAATCGGCGTCTGCACGTCGAACACCAGCCGGTCTTCGCGTCTGCCGCTGACAATATGCAGGCGGATCCGGATATCCTTGAAAGCGCGTTCCTTTTGCGTCAACTGGCGTGCTTCGGTGGCGGTAATCAGGCCACGCTGCGCCAGCTTGCGCCAGGAATCGCCCAGCCCGGCGGCCTTGGCGACCCAGATGATCACCTGCAAGTCACGCAGGCCACCCGGGCTTTCCTTGCAGTTCGGCTCCAGGCTGTATGGCGTGTCTTCGAATTTCAAATGACGCTGGCGCATTTCCAGCGTCTTGGCGCGAAAGAATGCTTGCGGATTGATGGCGGCAATGGTGCGGTCGCGCAGGAAATGGAACAGGCTGCGGCTGCCGAATACCAAGCGCGCTTCCAGCAAACTGGTCTGGACCGTGATGTCGGCCGCGGCTTCTGCCAGACATTCGTCGATAGTGCGGATGCTGTGGCCGAGGTGCAGGCCGATGTCCCACAATAGCTGGATCAGTTGTTCCAGCTTGCACTGCAGCGCGGCCTCGGCCGGCGCTTTCAGCAGGATCAACACATCGACGTCGGAGTATGGAAACAGTTCGCCGCGGCCATAGCCGCCGACCGCCACCAATGCCGTGCCGCCCGGCAAGCCGCATGCCTTCCATGCCTGTATCAGCGCCGCATCGACGTTGGCGCACAGCGCCGCCAGCAATTTTTCCGGCTTGCCGTCCGCTTCGAAGGCGGCGATTGCTGCTTGCCGACCGCTTTTGATCCGCTCCTTTAACGTCGGCGCGACGCAGGTCATGCAGAGGCGGTGGCGGGGTGGGGCGCGCTATCCGGCGCCAGGATGAACGCCGGCGGCGGTGGCATCCCGGGTGACACGGTCAGCACTTCATAGCCGGTCTCGGTCACCAGCACCGTATGTTCCCACTGCGCCGACAAGCTGCGATCCTTGGTCTTGATGGTCCAGCCGTCGCCCATTTCGCGGATCTCGCGGCGGCCGGCGTTGATCATCGGCTCGACCGTGAAAATCATGCCGGCAGCCAATTTTTCCAGTGTGCCGGGGCGGCCGTAGTGCAGTACCTGCGGTTCTTCGTGGAACACCTTGCCAATGCCGTGCCCGCAGAATTCGCGCACCACGCTGTAGCCGGCTTTTTCCGCATGCTGTTGGATCACGTAGCCGATATCGCCCAGGTGTGCGCCCGGCTTGATCTTGGAAATGCCAAGCCACATGCATTCATAAGTGATATCGCCCAGGCGCTTGGCCAGAATAGACGGTTCGCCGACGTAGAACATGCGGCTGGTATCGCCGTGGTAGCCGTTCTTGATCACCGTGACGTCGATGTTCAGCGCGTCGCCGTTCTTCAATACCTTGTCGCCTGGAATACCGTGGCACACCACGTCGTTGAGCGAGATGCAGACTGATTTCGGATAAGGGGTGTAGCCGGGCGGGCAATAATTCAACGGCGCCGGAATGGTATCTTGCACCTTGACCATGTATTCGTGGCACAGGCGATCCAGTTCGTTGGTGGTGATGCCGGCCTTAATGAAGGGCGCGATGTAGTCCAGCACCTCGGCGCCGAGTTTGCCGGCGACCCGCATGCCTGCGATGTCTTCGGCGGTTTTAATGGAAATGGAAGTCATAGGCGGAACGGCCGGTCAATGGTCGGTGCGGAATCAGGATAAGCCTGTAATTATAGTAGAGCGCTGTCCACTGCGCTGTGCAGCCCGCGCTGTATGGCCCTGTTGCCAATCGTTGCACGGGCAGCGTCGGCTCCTGAAGTCGCTTGGCATGACGCCTGGCAACGTTCTCAAGCTTGAATCCGCGCGTCGTTTTGCAGTACAATCGCTGGCTTGCCTAAATTGTTTTGGCAAGTTGTTAAGTGAATCGCGAATCCGGTCCAAAAGGGTGCCCGCACGGCGGGTGACTGCCGGATTCCAGACCCAACCCTGGAGAATCATTATGTCCGTTACTATGCGTGAAATGCTGGAGGCCGGTGTCCATTTCGGCCACCAAACCCGCTTCTGGAATCCCAAGATGGCGCCGTACATCTTCGGCCATCGCAACAAAATTCATATCGTCAACCTGGAAAAGACCCTGGGCATGTACCAGGAGGCGATGAAATACATCCGCCAACTGTCATCCAACCGCGGCACCATCCTGATGGTCGGCACCAAGCGCCAAGCGCGTGAAATCATGGCCGCCGAAGCGCAGCGCGCCGGCATGCCTTATGTCGACCAGCGCTGGCTGGGCGGCATGCTGACCAACTTCAAGACCATCAAGATTTCGATCAAGCGCCTGAAGGAAATGGAAGCAGCGATCGCCGACGGCTCGGTTGAAAGGCTGAGCAAGAAAGAAGGCCTGATGTTCCAGCGCGAACTGGTCAAGCTGCAAAAATCGATTGGCGGCATCAAGGATATGGGCGGAGTGCCGGATGCGATTTTCGTGGTCGACGTCGGTTATCACAAGGGCACGGTCACGGAAGCGGCCAAGCTGGGGATCCCGGTCATCGGCGTGGTGGATACCAACCATAGCCCGGACGGTATCGCTTATGTGATCCCTGGCAACGACGATTCATCCAAGGCCATCACGCTGTACGCGCGCGGCGTCGCCGATGCGGTGCTGGAAGGCCGTGCGAACGCCATGCACGATGTGGTTGAAGCAGTCAAGGATGGCGAAGAATTCGTCGAGGTCAACGAGCACGCGTAAGCCTTGCCTCCCATCCATTGAGCGATTTCGTTCCAATGGTGCAAAAAAGGGGCAACAGCAGTTCGCCCCTTTTTTTTAGCGCGAGTGCGAACGTATTTTAAGTACAGGCAGCCAATCTGGCGCCGATTGATCCAGGAGAAAAAATATGGCAGCAATTACAGCAGCAATGGTAGGCGCTTTGCGCGCAAAAACCGATGCGCCAATGATGGAATGCAAAAAGGCGCTGACCGAGGCAAATGGCGATGCGGTCAAGGCGGAAGAAATCCTGCGCGTCAAGCTGGGCAGCAAGGCATCCAAGGCATCGTCCCGCGTTACTGCGGAGGGCGTGGTCGCCGCCCATATCGACGGCAATGTGGCCGCCTTGGTCGAGGTTAACTGCGAAACCGACTTTGTCACCAAGAACGACGAATTCATTGCCCTGGCCAATGCCTGTGCCCGCCTGATCGTCGAACACAATCCGGCCGATGTGGCGGCGCTGTCCGCGCTGCCGCTGGATGGCGCGACAGTCGAAGAGAAGCGCGCCGAACTGGTGGGCAGGATCGGCGAAAACATGTCGATTCGCCGTTTTCAGCGGTTTCAAACCGATGCCAAGGTAAGCGCCTATCTGCACGGCACGCGGATCGGCGTCATCGTCGATTTTTCGGGAGCGGACGAGCAGGTCGGGAAAGATGTGGCGATGCACGTTGCGGCGATGAAGCCGGTGGCGCTGTCATCGGCAGATGTGCCGGCCCAGTTGATCGAGCAAGAGCGTTCGGTCGCGGCCCTGAAAGCGGCCGAAGATGCTACCAAGGCGCAAGCCGAGGGCAAGCCGGCGCAGTCGCCGGAAATCGTGGCGCGCCGCGTGGATGGTGCCGTGCAGAAATATCTGAAGGAAGTTTCATTGCTGAACCAGCCGTTCGTCAAGAACGACAAGCAAACGGTGGAACAAATGCTGAAAGCAGCTGGTGCCGTGGTCAACGACTTTACGCTGTACGTGGTGGGCGAAGGCATCGAGAAGAGGCAGGATGACTTTGCCGCTGAAGTGGCAGCCCAGGTGGCTGCGGCTAAGCAAGCCTAAGCCGAGCGAGCGGGCCGCAAGGCCCGCTTTTTCAATCCGCGCAT
>DATJCV010000137.1:0-3228 GCA_035497775.1 Burkholderiaceae bacterium
CGGCTCCAGCATCAGCTCGTGTTGTTCGCCATTAATCTGGAGCGCGATGCGCAGGGTCGCGGCGGCTGGCGCCTCTGCCGCCGGCGCGGCAGTTTGCTGCGCCGCATGCGCCAGCAAAGGTGAGCCGGCCAGCGCGCCGGCCGATTGCAGGAATTTGCGTCGCGTCAAGCTGAAGGGTGCACCGACTGCGGCGGCCGCGTGCGCGGCTGCATTCCAGCTGGAATCGCTCCCGCTGCGGGCAGGTGGAAACGACATGGCGGCTCCTCTCCGGATCGACCGCCAAGCTTCGCGCAATCCGGGCATCGATGCATAGCGCGGCGGCCTCCGTGTCAAACCGGTGAAAAACAGGCAATTTTCGAATTGGATTTGAAGCGGGCGGATTGTGTTCCCGGTGCCGACAGCCATCGCCTGTTTTTTTCGCACTGCATCGACGCCACCGGACTGTGTTCCGCTGCGTCAGGCATCGGGAAACGAGACGCCTGGCACTCTACGAAGGAAAGCGCAGCCGGCTCCGTCGCGACCGGGCTTCAGCGCACCGCTTCATCCGCCAGCGGCGCTGGCCGTTGCGTCCCGCGCTCGCCCAGCACCAGTTGCAGCACCACGGCCACTGCGACGTTCAGCACCAGTGCCAGCAAGCCGGTATACACCGTATAGCTGGCGCCGCCGAGCACCAGCGTATGCACCGGTTTGATGCCATCGGTAAAGGCCAGCCAGCTGCCGCTGGCCATGCCGACGGCCCAGCCAGCCAGCAAGGCCGGAGCCCGGAACCAGTGGAAGAACAGGCCGAACACCACCGCCGGGAAGGTTTGCAGGATCCACACGCCGCCCAGCAATTGCAGGTTGATGGCGTACTGGGTCGGCAAGAACAGGATGAAGATCAGGGCGCCGAGTTTGACCACCAGCGAGACGATCTTGGCCACCTTCTGCTCGCCGGCCGGGGTGATGGCCGGATTCACGTAAGGTTTCCAGAAGTTGCGCGTAAACAGGTTGGAAGCACCGATCGACATGACCGCCGCCGGCACCAGCGCGCCGATGGCGATCGCGGCGAAGGCGAAGCCGCTGAACCAGCTCGGGAACAGGGCGTTGAACAGCGCCGGCACCACGTCGTTGTTGTTCTTGATGTCGACCTTGGCGGCGTAGCCCATGAAGCCGAGCAGCGCGATCAGGCCCAGCAGCACGGTGTAGGCCGGCAGGAACACGGCATTTTTCCGGATGGTATTGGCGCTGCCGGCGGCAAAGATGCCGGTCAGCGTATGCGGATACATGAACGCCGCCAGTGCCGAGCCGAGCGCCAGGGTGGCGAACGGCAGTATCTGCTGCGGTTGCAGGTAGAGCCCGGTGGCGCCGCCCTTGGCGGTGAACGCCTCGTTGGCCGATGCGAACACCGCGCCATAGCCGCCCAGCTTCAGCGGCACCAGCACCACCGCCACCAGCACCACGATGTAGATCATCAAATCCTTGACGAAGGCGATCAGCGCCGGCGCCCGCAGCCCGGCCGAATAAGTGTACAGCGCCAGGATCACGAATGCCGCCGCCAGCGGCAGCTCGCCGGTCAGGCCGAGCGCCTTGATCACCACCTCCATGCCGACCAGCTGCAGCGCGATGTACGGCATGGTGGCGAACACGCCGGTCAGCGCCACCGCGAATTCCAGGGTGCGCGAGCCGTAGCGGCCATACACCACGTCGCCGGCCGTCACATGGCCGGCGCGATGCGCGGCATGCCAGAGTTTCGGCATGATCATGAACACGATCGGATAGACGATGATCGTATACGGCAACGCGAAAAAGCCGTAGGCGCCCACCGCATAAACCAGGGCCGGCACCGCGATCACGGTATAGGCGGTATAGAAGTCGCCGCCAACCAGAAACCAGGTGATCCAGGTGCCGAAGTTGCGCCCGCCCAGCCCCCATTCGTCGAGATGCGCGCCCTTGTGGGTGCCGCCCCGTTGCCAGCGCGAGGCGGCAAATCCCATCACCGTCACCAACGCGAAAAAGAAGATGAAGACGCCCAGCGCCGTCCAGTTGATGTGGGTAGCCATCATTCGACTCCCTTGTTGATGCCGTGGCGATACACGATCCAGATCAACAACGAAGTGATCGGAACCCAGACCAGCTGGTACCAGTAGAAGAACGGGAAGCCGAACAGCGTGGGCAATTCATGGTTATAGAACGGCACCCACAGCAAACCGATGAACGGCAGTAACAGCAAGGTCCACATGCCAATCTCCTTGCCATGTCAAAACAGCGGCCAGATGGCAGCCGCGACACGGCTTACGTCCACGACACCTGTTTGGATTGGACTATGGCAAGCGCAAATTCAATCCGGTTTTTTTGAATGTAAATCAAGCTCGCTGCGTATTGTTTGCGGCCCGGCTAGCATCCAGCCGCCCGTTTGGGATGATGTTTTTTGCCTGGATCAAATCGCTTTTGAGATGAGCGGAGTACGGCAATCATCGTCCCGGACATCCCGCAAAGTTCGTCCTTGCATCGCTGGCACTTCTGAAAAACGTGGAGTATGTTTAAAAAACGTCCCGTTTGTATCCGATATTGACCCATGGCATGTTGAGTATCCGACACGGCTAGGCAGTGCGAGGCGAGCCGCCATGGATCGCATGCGGCGTGGGCTGCCTGTGAGCTTGCGAGCCTGGCGCCAGTGCGCCTCTGCCGCGTGCATCGATCCGCCGCACAGGGCGGACGCCGCACGGGCCGCCTTGTGGAGGAAGATGCATGCCTGCCGATCACGCCGACGGAATTGAAGTCGACGCCGAAGGATTTGCCTGCGCCACGCCGCGACGGGTATGGCAGGTGCTGACCGACTACGACCGGCTGGCCGAATTCGTGCCGAACCTGATTTCATCCACGGTGCTGTCGCGCCACGACCACGAAGTTGTGGTGGAACAATATGGCAGCGGCGGCTTCTTGTTCGTCCGGCGCGAAATCCACATGGTGTTGCGCGTCACCGAACAGCCGTTTTCAGCGATCGACGTGAACCGCATCTCGGGCAACATGCGGCGCTATACGGCGCGCTGGAGTTTGGCGTCCGCCCGCGAAAACCACTGCGATGGCACCCGCATCCGCTATCGCGCTAGCATGCAGCCGGATTTCTTTGTGCCGCCCATCGCCGGTCCGGCGATGGCGCAAGCGGATGTCGATCAGATGCTGAAGGCCGTGCTGGCTGAAATCGAACGCTGGCAGTGAACGTAGCGCCGGGCTGCGCCGGCTGGGCCG
>DATJCV010000138.1:0-4536 GCA_035497775.1 Burkholderiaceae bacterium
CGACGTACAGATTGCGCCCGGCACCCAGCCCGGCTGCCAGAGAGCCGGCAAAGATCAGGATGAATAGCAGCGCCGAACTGTTCCAGCCGCGGCTGGCGTCATGCAGCAGGCCGACCGCCAACGGGCCCAGCGCGGCCAGCGAGTAGCCAACGCCTTGAGCCATCCCCGACAGCGCCGCCGTCGCTTGCGGATTCGGCGCGCGCAGCACGATCAGCGTCAGCGCGATACTGAAGGCGCCGCCCTGCCCCAATCCCAGCAGAGCGGCCCACCACCAGATGCTCCCCAGTGGCGCATACAGGCAACCGAACAGGCCGACGATGGTCATGCCCAGCATGAGGACGATCGCAGCGCGCTGGTCGGATCCGCGCGTGGCCAGCCAAGGGCCAGCGAGCGCGGTCACCAATTGCGCGCCGATCGACAGCGACAGCACCAGCCCTGCATCCAGCGGGGTCATGCCGCGGTCGATCAGGATCGTCGGCAGCCAGCCGAATACGCAATATGCCAGCGCGGATTGCAGGCCCATAAAGCAGGTCACCTGCCACGCCAGCTTGCTGGAATACATGCCCCGCACCGCTTGTCCGCCGTGATGTCCGCGGCGCACCGGCTGCCGCAACTGCGGCCACCAGGCCCATGCGGCCAGCACGGCCGGCAAGGCCCAGAACGCCAGCGCGGGGCGCCAGTCGTTTTGCGCCAAATGCTGGATCGGTACCGTCATGCCGGCCGCCAGCGCCGCGCCCAGGCACAAGGCCATCGTATACACCCCGGTCATCAAGCCCAGCCGGTGCGGAAAGTCGCGCTTGATAATCCCGGGAAGCAATACCATGACGACGCTGATACTGCCGCCCACCAGCACGGTGCCGACAAATAAACCGGGCAGGCCGAAAAAAATCCGGGCACCGATACCCAAAGCCAGCAGCAGCAAACCGTACAGGACGATGCGCTCCGGTACCCAGCGGTACGTCAAGCGCGGCGCCAACGGCGCGAATATGCCGAAACACAGGATCGGCAGCGTGGTCAGCACGCCGGCTCCAGTCGACGACATGCCGGTGGCGGCACGAATCGCTTCCAGGATGGCGGCCACGCTGGACAATGCCGGACGCAAGTTGATGCCAACCAGGAATAATGCGACGATCAACAGGATACGGTTGCGGCGACTGCTTGCCTGAGCCGGGTTGGCAGAAGCCTCTTGCTGAGGCATTGCAGCAGAGGCGGTATTCGTTCCATGTGGCAGATTCATGCGGTATTTTTTTTGTTCGGGGCGGCCGCGTGTTGGCGTCCGCCGGGGGATTGGCGCGGCGTCATCGATTCCGACGCCGGCACACACAACATAAACCGCCCCTCTCAAGACGGACGGCGTTCGTGACTGCAGACAACAAGCTTACCCGAACCAGCCAAATCCCGTGATGCGGCGCTCGACCGGCTCCATCAGGTGCTTGTCTCCAGCGCGGTCAGCAGCGGCGGTTGCCTGCGGCAGCGAGTTCGCTCAATGTGGTGCCGAATCATCGAGACACCTCTTCCCCGCACGCTGCCGCAGGCGCGAGCGGATTTTATCCAGACCGCCCAGAATACCGCCGCGCCCGACCATCACGATTGCCACCAGCAACAGCCCGATCCAGAATTGCCAATAGACCGGATCGATGCCGGCGATGCGATCCTGGGCCAGCATGAAGACGATGGCGCCGACCAGCGCGCCATACAGACGGCCGGTACCACCCAGCACCAGGATAATCAGCAATTCCGCCGAGCGATTGAAACTGAGCGCATCGATGCCGACGAATTGCGTGGTCTGCGCCAGCAGGGCACCGGCGACACCGGCCACCCCAGCGCCGATGGTGTAAATCACGATCAGGCGTTGCTGCACATCGGCGCCGATGGCCGGCATCCGCAGTACGCCCTCGCGAATGCCGACCAGCGACAGGCCGAAGGGTGAACTCACCAAGCGCCGAAGCAGGACGAACACCACGAACAGCACCAGCAGGCTGTAAAAAAAAGCCGTCTTGCCATACAGGTCGAATTCAAAAACACCCAGCAACTTCCACATGGCGACGCCCGTCAGGCCATCCACGCCGCCGGTGATGAACGCCGCCTTGTTGGCGACTTCGAACAGCATCAGGCAGATGCCGAGTGTCACCATCAAGCGCGTCAGATCATGTCCGCGAACCACCAAAAAGCTGGTGCAAAAGCCAAATACACCGGCCACCGCCGCCGCTGCCAGCAAGCCGGACAAGGGCTCGCCCCAGCCATGCACCGCCAGCAGTCCGGCGGTATAGGCACCCAGCCCGAAGAACGCCGCATGACCGAGCGAAACGATGCCGGCGTAGCCAAGAATCAGGTCGAGCGACAGTGCGAACAGGCCGACGATCATCATCTGCGTGGCGAGCACCAGATAATCCGGGAACAGGAAATACGCCAGCAGCGGCAATAGCCAGAACACCACTTCCAGCGGCTGCCAGCGATCGTGCGGCAAGCGTGGGGCCGGCAGCATGGCGGCCACGGATGAAGGCAAGGGCTTCATGCTCGCCTCGCAATCAGTCCGGATGGATACAGCAGCAATAGCACCACCATCAATACATAGATGACGAAGGCGCCGATCCCGGGCACGTAATATTTGCCGGCAACGTCGAACACGCCCAGCAACACGGCGGCGCACAACGGCCCCTTGATGGTTCCGGCACCGCCCACCGCGACCACGATCAGGAAGTACACCATATACTTGATCGGAAAAGTCGGGTCCAGCCCCAGGACGTCGATGCCAAGGGCACCACCGAGACCGGCGAGACCGGAACCGAGGGCGAAGGTCAGGCTGAAGACGCGGCTGACATTGATGCCGAGGCCGGCGGCGGCGCGCTGGTTGTCGACCGAGGCGCGGATTTGGGCGCCAAAGCGGGTGCGTTCGATCAGATAGCCGAGTGCCAGCGTGACGACAATCACGACGCCGATCAGGAACAGGCGGTAGGCGCCGACCTCCAGCCCGAAAACGTCGACCTGCCCGCGCAGCCAGGCCGGCAGGCGCACCGGCTGTTGCGCCGGCCCCCATACGTAGGTGGCGGCGGCCACCACCATGAAGGTCAGGCCGATGGAAAACAGCACCTGGTCCAGCGGATCGGCCTGGTACAGCCGGCGGTACAGCGATCTTTCCAGCACCCAGCCGACCAGCGCGGCGACAATGAACGCTAGCGGCAGCGTCAGCAGAAACGGTACCCCCATCCGATTCATCAATTCGACGCAGACATAACCGCCCAGCATGGCGAAAGCGCCGTGCGCAAGGTTGACGAAATTCATCAACCCCAACGTGACCGAGAGGCCGACACTGATCAAAAACAGCAGGCTGCCATAGGCGATACCGTCAAACAACACGCCGATGAAGTTGCTCAGCATGGCGGCCGTTGCTGCAGCGAGCGCCGCGCAATCCGGGCGTTGCCGGCGAGGAAATGGTGCATGATGCGCTTTCCTTCCAACGAAAAAAATAGAGAAACGGCCAACTTGGCAGACCACCGATACGCCGTTTTTGCATGCGCTGTCGCGCCCGGATGCGCTCTTGCACAAATCTGCATCCTTGCCAGATTGCACTCGAGGGCATCAGACAAATTGGCAACCGGAATTAAAAATAGCAGGAGTATATTGAAAATTCGGCCATTTTACGGCCGCATATGGCCACATTCGTCACCAGTATGTAACCGGCTACGACTGTAGACCAGATCCACACTCAAACCGGGCGTAGCCACGCAGCGCGCCAAACCGCCACAGGCCACCCCGCTCAGCCATGTTCCGCCTCCAACGCACGAAACACTTCCTGCGCCAGATGAAACGCTGAATTGGCCGCCGGCACGCCGCAGTAGATCGCCGTTTGCAACAGCACTTCCTTGATCTCGTCGCGCGAGACGCCATTATTGGCGGCGGCGCGCAAATGCAGCTTCAACTTCGCTTCGCGGTTCAGCGCCACCATCATCGCGATTGTCAACAGGCTGCGCGTATGGCGTGGCAAGCCGGGCCGAGTCCAGATTTCGCCCCAGGCGTAGCGTGTGATCAAATCTTGGAATTCTGCGCTCAGTGGCGTGCGGTTTTCCTGTGCCCGATCCACATAGGGATCGCCCAACACCGCACGCCGCACCGCCATGCCAGCCGCATGCCGTTCCTGTTCGTCCATCTCCGTCCTTTCGGCGCGCTTCAGGCGCTCAGGAAATCGATCACCGCCGTCGTAAACCGGTCGGCCTGCTCCCAGTTCGACAGGTGCGCGGCATCCAGTTCGAGAAACCGCGCGCCGGCAATCTGCTGCGCCACGAATTCGCCGTCGTGCGGCGGCGTTGCCTTGTCCTGGCTGCCGGCGATGACCAGCGTTGGTGCGCGGATGGCAACCAGGTCATCGCGCATGTCCATGTCACGCACCGCTGCACAATTGGCGATATAACCGGCGGGCGAAGTGTGCAGCAGCATGGCGCGTGCCCGGTCGATCTGCTGCGGCTCACGCGCCGCGAAGCCCGGGGTAAACCAGCGCTCGACCACGCCCTCGGCAATCGCCGCCATGCCGGCCAGCTT
>DATJCV010000139.1:0-3824 GCA_035497775.1 Burkholderiaceae bacterium
GATACGCCTGCAGCATGTCGGCGCGCGGAACGGTTTCCTCGCTATCGCGCGTTTCGTCATGCTCGTACGGCAAGCGTGGCAACGGTCCGTGATCGACCGGCGCCGCGGTTTTGTCGAAAAATTGTTTCCAGGAATCCGGCATGGCGCATCCTCCTCTACATCAATGCCATCGTCAGCCGCCGGCTTGGCAGCCATGCCCATGCAATTTGGAGTCGCCCGGCGGGCATAGATTCCGCCGGCGCCCGGCACGCTGCCTAAATTCCTTCGACGATGAACAGGCGTCCGATCGAATTGGCCTGGCGCACCCCTTTTGCCTTCGTGTATTCAATCGAGTCGTACCAGGTCTGCGCCTGCTCCAGCGACGGAAATTCGGTGATCACGGTGCGCCATTGGCCGTTGTGTTGATCATCCTTACCTTCCAGCTGCGTGCGCGCTCCGCCGCGCACCAGGAAGCTGCCGCCATATTGCGCCAGGCTGGCGGTCGAGAGCGGCACGTAATCGGCATAGCCATTCGGATCGGTTACCTGGATTTCGGCCACGACGTAAGCTTTTTTCATCGGAACTCCTTTGGTTGAGTGGGAAAAACGGACTGGTCCATTTCCATGCGCGCCCTTAGGGCAGCCATTGCATATCGGGCGAATTGCCCATCAGGAACGCCCGGTTCGGTTCGATCGCCTCGCGCAGATAACTCCACAATGCCGACACCCGCGCTACATGCCGGTGTTCACTGGCGGCCACCAGCCAGAACGAGCGCAGGATCCGCACCTGCTCATCCAGCACCGGCACCAGGTCGCGGCTTTGCTGGGCCAGGAAACATGGCAGGATCGCCAGCGCCTGGCCGTTGCGCGCCGCCGTGTATTGCGCGATGACGCTGGTGCTGCGAAAACAGCGGAACGCGCCCGGCGCGATATTTTCCTCGTAGCGCAGCTTTGGGCTGAAGATCAGGTCGTCGACATAGCCGATCAGCGGATGCTGCGCCAGGTCCTGCTTGTCGCGGATCGGCGCATGCGTCGCCAGATAGCCCGGCGTCGCGTACAGTTTCAGCACGTAGTCGGAGAGCTTGGCCACCACGTAGTTGCCGGTGGAAGGCCGTTCCAGCGTGACGACGACGTCGGCCTCGCGCTTGGATAAATTGACGAAGCGCGGCATCGGCAGCAGGTCGACCGTGATGTGCGGATGGCGCTGGCAGAAATGCGCCAGGTGCGGCGCCAGCACGAAGGTGCCGAAAGCCTCGGTGGCGCCCAGCCGCACCTGGCCCGACAGCAAGCGGTTCTGGCCGCTCAATTCCTCGGTGGCGGCGTACACCGTGCTTTCGACCTTTTCCGCATACGCCAGCAGCCGATGGCCTTCCGGTGTCAGCACATAACCCTGGTTGTTGCGCTCGAACAGCTCGGTGCCGACCTGCTGCTCGAAGCGGCGCATGCGGCGCGATACCGTCGAGTGGTCGATGCCGAGCTTCTTGGCGGCATCCACCAGCCGTTCGCTGCGCGTCAGTTCCAGAAAAACCCGCAAATTGTCCCAATCCAGCATGGGTGTTTCCTTGTGCATTAATGCAAATGGCATTGGCGTTATTGCCTATTGAGGCGGCAATAATGCCCAACTATACTGGACTCCATAAAATCTTTACAACAACGGAGGAGATCATGGGCACCAAAGCATTGTTGCGTACCGCCTTGCTGGCGGCTTTGTCAGTATGGGGCGCCAGCGCAGGCGCACAGGTATCCAATGACAGCGTCAAGATCGGCATTCTGACCGACATGTCGGGACCATATTCCGGCATGGGCGGCGTCGGCTCGGTGGTGGCCGCCAAGATGGCGGTCGACGATTGCCTGAAAGCCGAATGCAAGGGCATGAAAATCGAAGTGCTGTCGGCCGATCACCAGAACAAGGCCGACCTGGGCGCGACCAAGGCGCGCGAATGGATCGACACCGAGCATGTGGATGCGATTGCCGACCTGACCAATTCGTCGGTTGCGCTGGCGGTGCAGAAACTGGCCAAGGAAAAAGGCGTGGTGGCAATGTTCAGCGGCCCCGCCACCACCAAACTGACTACCGAGGAATGCTCGCCGGTCGGCTTCCACTGGATGTTCGATACTTATTCGCAGGCGGTCGGCACCGCCGCCGCGCTGACCAAGCTGGGCAATAAATCCTGGTATTTCCTGACCGTCGATTATGCCTTCGGCCACTCGCTGGAAAAGGATGCCGGCGATGTGGTCAAGGAACTCGGCGGCACCGTGGTCGGCGCGGTACGCCATCCGCTCAATGCGCCCGACCTGTCGTCGTTCATGATCCAGGCCAAGGGCTCGAAGGCACAGGTGCTGGGCCTGGCCAACGGCGGCCAAGACACGGTGAACTCGATCAAGCAGGCGCGCGAATTCGGCATTGGCGGCAAGGACGGGATGAAGATCGCCGCGCTGCTGGTATTCCTGACCGACGTCCACGCGCTCGGCCTGGAGACCGCGCAGGGCTTGATCTACGCCGACGGCTTCTACTGGGATTTCGATGATGGCGCGCGCACCTTCGCCAAGCGTTTCGAGGCACTGCATAAAGGCAACAAGCCGACCATGGTGCAAGGCGGCGTGTATTCCAGCGTCTACCACTACCTGAGATCGGTGGCGGCGGCGAAAAGCGACGATGGCAAGGTGGTGGCGCAGAAAATGCGTGAGTTGCCGATCAAGGACCCGATCATGCACAACGCTTCGATCCGCGCCGATGGTCGCGTGATTCACGACATGTACCTGTACCAGGTCAAGACTCCGGCGGAATCGAAGGCGCCATGGGATTACCTGAAACTGCTGGCCACGATTCCGGCTCAAACAGCTTTCAAGCCGATGGATAAAGCCTGTTCGCTGGCCGGCAAGTAAACGTCTTTTTAGTTCGCGTCTTTTCAGTTCGGCTCGGTGACCGGTACCGCGCCGCCCATTCATTTTTTAGTTTCGGAGAACAATCATGGACAAGGCAGTCTCAACCGTACGCGCAGTACCACTTTACATCGGCGGCAAACAGGTGCAGTCGCAAACCAAGGAATGGCGCGACGTCATCAACCCGGCGACCCAGGAAGTGGTGGCGCGGGTGCCGCTGGCGACGCGCGCCGAAATCGACCTGGCGGTCGCGAATGCCAAGGAAGCCTATGCCAGCTGGCGCCATACGCCGCTCGGCGCGCGCATGCGCATCATGCTGAAGTTCCAGCAATTGCTGCGTGAGAACGTCACGAAAATCGCCGAGCTGGTGACGCTGGAACACGGCAAGACGCTGCCCGACGCCGAGGGCGAAGTCATGCGCGGACTGGAAGTGGTCGAGCACGCGTGCGGCATCACTTCGCTGCAACTGGGCGAACTGGCGGAAAACGCCGCCAACGGCGTCGATGTCTACACGCTGTACCAGCCGCTCGGGGTCGGCGCCGGCATCACCGCCTTCAATTTCCCGATCATGCTGCCGTGCTTCATGTTCCCGATCGCGGTTTCCTGCGGCAATACCTTCGTGCTGAAACCGTCGGAACAGGACCCATCCTCCACCATGCTGCTGGTCGAGCTGGCGCACCAGGCCGGCTTGCCGGATGGCGTACTGAACGTGGTGCATGGCGCCGCCGATGCGGTCGACCAGTTGTGCGATCATCCCGACATCAAGGCGGTGTCGTTCATCGGCTCGACTTCGGTCGGCACCCACGTCTATCGCCGTGCCTCGGAAGCCGGCAAACGCGCGCAGTGCATGATGGGCGCCAAGAACCACTGCGTGATCCTGCCCGACGCCAGCAAGAGCCATGCGATCAATAATCTGCTCGGCTCGGCGTTCGGCGCCGCCGGCCAGCGCTGCATGGCGAACTC
>DATJCV010000140.1:0-3404 GCA_035497775.1 Burkholderiaceae bacterium
ATGGACGGCGGCACGCTCGGGATGTGCTTGTTTCGAGGGATACTTCCCGGTTTCTGCCGCAGAGGCCGCCGCCACGCCTAAATGCCGCGCGGCGGCACATTTGCAAAAACATATACTCTAAACATAGAGGTCGCGTACCGCGCATACATGTTTCATTTTTTCAACATACTCCCATATCAATGCATAGACTGCGCGCTACCCACGGGATTTGCGGCCCGCAGCGAGGCCGGCATCAGCACATAGTAAACCACCGCTGAAATCGCCAGTCCGACAAACCAAGCATAGGTATACAGCGTCTCGAACAGCGGCGCCGTGCTGCTGATAAAGCCGGCGGCCTTCAGGAAGCCGGGCAGGTTCGGCAGCACGCCCAGCACCAGCGCCGCCAGCGCGCATAGATTCCAGCCGTTGCGATAACGATATTCGCCCTCGGCGTCGAACAGCGCGGCGTGGTTCAACTCGGTCTTGCGGATCAGGAAGTAATCGACCAGCATGATGCCGGCGATCGGCCCCAGCAGCGCGCCGTAGCCGATCAGCCAGGTGAAGATGTAGCCCTGCGTGGTCTCCAAGATCTTCCATGGAAACATGCCGAGGCCGATCGCCGCCGTGATGTAGCCGCCCATGCGGAACGAGATCCTGCGCGGCGCCAGGTTCGAGAAGTCGTAGGCCGGCGACACCACGTTGGCCGCCAGGTTGGTGGTGATGGTGGCGATGATCAGCGCGATCAGCGCCAGCACCACCGAGATGCCACCCATCTTGCCGGACAATACCACCGGGTCCCAGATCGCTTCGCCATAGATCACCACGGTGGCCGAAGTCACCAGCACCGCCACCAGCGCCAAGAGGCCCATCGGCAGCGGCAGGCCGATCGACTGGCCGATGATCTGGTCGCGCTGGCTGCGCGCAAAGCGCGTGAAGTCGGGAATGTTCAGCGCCAAGGTCGCCCAGTAGCCGACCATCGCCGTCAGCGACGGCCAGAACACCAGCCAGAACTGGCCGGCGCGCTTGCCGCCGGCATCGAACTGCGACGGCGCCTCCAGCATCGGGCCGAAGCCGCCGGCGCCATGGTAGGCCCACCATACCAGCGCGATCGACGACAGCAGCAGCAAGGGCGCGGCCGCGGTTTCCATCCAGCGGATCGAGTCGGTGCCCTTGTAAATGAAGTAGATGTGCAGCGCCCAGAACAGCAGGAAGCAGACCAGTTGGCCGGGATTGATGCCCAGCCCCGGCAAGGCCGCGCCCTGCAGGAAACCGCTGCCGACCACGTTCAGGATCGTATAGATCGCCTGGCCGCCGAGCCAAGTCTGGATGCCGAACCAGCCGCAGGCGACGATCGCGCGCAGGATTGCCGGCAGCCGCGCGCCGACCACGCCGAACGAGGCGCGCGCCAGCACCGGATACGGAATGCCGTGCTTGGCGCCGGCATGGCCGACCAGCAGCATCGGCACCAGCACGATCAGGTTGCCGAGGAACACCGTCAGCACTGCCTGCCACCAGTTCATGCCCTCGCTCATCAGGCCGGAGGCCAGCATGTAGGCCGGCACCGAGACCGCCATCGACACCCACAGCGCGGCGTAATGGGTGGCAGTCCAGGTGCGCTGGGCGGCCGTGGTCGGCGCCAGGTCGGTATTCCATAGTGGGTTGTCGGAGCGCGGCAGTGACATGTCTGGGCCTCAGGTCAGGTGGTTGATAAAAGGAGCGGGTGTTGCGGGGGCAAGCGACTTTGCAATAAGAACTAAAACAGTCTTGCGCGCCGCCTCAGACGGGGTCAGGGCGCGAAAAAAAGCCGCAAATGCAATTTTGCGGCTTTTTTGAGAAGGGTCGGTAGCGTGGCGTCCGTTGCCTGGAAAGCTGGCGGCGGCAGGCAGGGAACGCGATGGCCGCATGGATTATTGCGGGCTCAACAGTTCAAGAATCGCCGTCAGCTCGCGCCGCATGCCGGCAAAATCAAAGGCGGCGGCGCTGGACTGTGCCGCTGCCGGGATCGCTGCGAGCGTTTCCTTGACCGCATCGGCACCACCGCTGCCAAGCCGGTTGCGGGCGCCGCTGATGGTAAACCCCTGCTCGTACAGCAGGTCACGGATACGCCGGATCAACAGGACTTCATGATGCTGGTAATAGCGGCGATTGCCGCGCCGCTTGATCGGCTTCAGCTGCGTGAATTCCTGTTCCCAATAGCGCAGCACATGCGGCTTGACGCCGCATAGGTCGCTGACTTCGCCAATGGTGAAGTAGCGTTTCGCCGGAATCGGCGGCAACACGGCCAGTTCAGTCTTGCTGGTGCGCTCGTTCATGGCTGCTCATTCACGCACATTGCGTGGTAGGCGGCTGGCCGGGACTTTCCACCATGCCCTTGAGCTTCTGGCTGGCGTGGAAGGTCACCACGCGCCGGGCGGTGATCGGGATTTCCTCGCCGGTTTTTGGATTGCGGCCGGGCCGCTGCGGCTTGTCGCGCAATTGAAAATTGCCGAAGCCGGAGAGCTTGACCGCTTCCCCGCGCTCCAGGGCATTGCGAATCTCTTCGAAAAACGTTTCCACCATGTCCTTGGCTTCGCGCTTGTTCAGGCCGACCTGCTCGAACAGCAGCTCGGCCAGTTCGGCCTTGGTCAGGGTTGGCAGGCTTTTGGCGACTTGCGAACGCGCCTTTGCTTCCAGCACGGCGCGGCTTAGATCGGCGGCCAGAAAAGCGGGAAATTCGACCGTATTGACGTCGTTCATCTTGGTTATCCCCACCTGCTTTCATGTGCGCAATTTTGCGCCATGTTTCTTTTGAACGGCAGCGACAAAGGCGGCCATCGCCGCATCCACATGCTCATCTTGCAGGGTGCGTTGAGTATCTTGCATGGTAAACCGGAACGCAAGGCTTTTTTCATCAGATTCCAATCCCTTGCCGCGATATTCGTCAAATAAAACAATGGCTTGCATACTGCCACAGATTGGGTTGGCGTGCTTTTCCGCGTTCAATGTATCGATCACTTCCTGTGCCGTGACGAACTGCTTGACCACCAGCGCCAAGTCGCGAGTAACTGCCGGGAAACGCGAAATTTCCGCATACGCCGGCACCTCGCGCTGCGCCAAGGCGGGCGCCTCGACCTCGAACAAGACCGGTGCCAGCGGCAAGTCGTATTTTTGCTGCAGGCGTGGATGCAATTCGCCAATGACGCCGACGATTCGGCCGTCCAGCTCCACTGCCGCGCAACGGCCAGGATGCAGGGCTGGATGTGTATTTTTCACAAAACGCAGTCCCCGCGGCGCGAACAGCGCTTCCAGATCGGCCTTGAGGTCGAAAAAATCGACGTTGCGTGCGGCTTGGCCCCACTGCTCTTCCACTACCGGACCGTAGGCCAGCGCCGCCATTCGCTTCGGCTGGTGAAAACCGGCGACCGACAAGGCGCCGTCCTCCGCCT
>DATJCV010000141.1:0-3252 GCA_035497775.1 Burkholderiaceae bacterium
GAAGTTCGGCGCCAAGGTGCAGGCCTTCGTCGAGGACAACGGCACCGACGAGGCGCTGTCGGAGTTCGTCACGCCGCTGGCCGACCTCGGCGACAAGCTCACCAAGCTGACGATGGAAATCGGCATGAAGGCATTCCAGAATCAGGACGAAGTGGGCGCCGCCGCCGTGCCCTACCTGCGCGTGGCCGGCCACCTGGTGTTCTCGTACTTCTTCGCGCAGATGGCGAAGATCGCGCTGGAGAAGCAGGATTCCGGCGACGATTTCTACAAGGCCAAGCTGGCGACCGCGCGTTTCTACTTCGCGCGGCTGCAGCCGGAAACCGCGATGCTGATCCGCCAGGCGCGCTCGGGCGCGTCCAGCCTGATGGCACTGGAGGCCGATCTGTTTTAAGGTCTTGTCAATATACTCCTATTGATGCCCTTCTGTGTCGGGCGTCAATAGGGTGAAAATTGAAAATACTCCCTGGTGCGCGGCGCGCGCCTCATGTTTAAAGGATTCATTCCATGGCCAATTTCATCGTCAAAAAAGTCGCTGTACTGGGCGCCGGCGTGATGGGCGCGCAAATCGCCGCGCACTGCGTCAACGCCAAGGTGCCGGTGGTGCTGTTCGACCTGCCAGCAAAAGAAGGTCCGAAGAACGGCATCGTGCTGCGCGCGATCGAGAACCTGAAAAAACTCAATCCGGCGCCGCTCGGCGACAAGGAGCAGGCGGCGCTGATCGAAGTTGCGAACTACGAAGACAATCTCGACGTCCTCGCCGGTTGCGACCTGATCATCGAAGCGATCGCCGAACGCATGGACTGGAAGCACGACCTGTACAAGAAAGTCGCGCCGCACATCGCGCCGAACGCGATCTTCGCCTCCAACACTTCCGGCCTGTCGATTACCGAATTGTCGAACGGCTTCGAGGCCGAACTGAAGGCGCGCTTCTGCGGCGTGCACTTCTTCAACCCGCCGCGCTACATGCACCTGGTTGAGCTGATCCCGACCGCTGCCACCCGGCCGGAAATTCTCGACCAGCTCGAGGGCTTCCTGACCACCACGCTCGGCAAGGGTGTGGTGCGCGCCAAGGACACGCCGAACTTCATCGCCAACCGCGTCGGCATCTTCAGCATGATGGCGACCATGTATGAAGCGCAGAAGTTCGGCCTGGCCGTCGACGTGGTCGATGACCTTACCGGCGCCAAGCTGGGCCGCGCCAAGTCGGCCACCTTCCGCACCGCCGACGTCGTCGGCCTGGACACGATGGGCCACGTGATGAAGACGATGCAGGACAACCTGCAGTCGGACCCGTTCTACCCGATCTACCAGACGCCGGAAATCCTCGGCAAGCTGATCGGCGCCGGCGCGCTGGGCCAGAAAACCGGCGCCGGCTTCTACAAGAAAGTCGGCAAGGACATCCTGCGCTTCGACGCCGAGAAGGGCGACTACGTCGCCGGCGGCGGCAAGGCCGACAGCTTGGTCGACCGCATCCTGAAGGAAAAGGATCCGGCCAAGCGCATGAAGGCATTGCATGATTCGACCAATCCGCAGGCGCAGTTCCTGTGGTCGATCTTCCGCGACACCTTCCATTACATCGCCGTGCACCTGGAAGCGATCGCCGACAATGCGCGCGACGTCGATTTCGCGCTGCGCTGGGGCTTCGGCCAGAAGCTCGGTCCGTTTGAAAGCTGGCAGGCCGCCGGCTGGAAACAGGTGGCGGAGTGGATCAAGGAAGACATCGACGCCGGCCGCGCGATCTGCAATGCGCCGCTGCCGGCCTGGGTCTTGGATGGCCCGGTTGCTGAAAATGCGGGCGTGCATGCGGCAAATGGCTCCTGGTCGCCAACGCAGAAGGCCTTCGTCGGCCGCTCGCAACTGCCGGTGTACCAGCGCCAGGCTTTCCGCGCATCTATCCTCGGCGAAGCCGGCGCCAGCGGCGCCACTGCCGGCACTACCGTGTTCGAAGACGAATCGGTGCGCATCTGGCATCAGGATGACGAAGTGCTGATCCTGTCGCTGAAGACCAAGATGCACGTGATCGGCCAGGGCGTGATCAATGGCCTGGCCAGGGCGATCGCCGAAGCGGAACAGAATTACAAGGGGCTGGTGATCTGGAGCGCCGACGCCGCCGAAGGCGGCGCCTTCTCGGCCGGCGCCGATCTGCAATCGATGCTGCCGGTGTTCATGTCGGGCGGCGTCAAGGCGATCGAGCCGGAAGTGGCGAAGCTGCAGCAGGCGCATCAGGCATTGAAATACGCCAACGTGCCTGTGGTGGCGGCGGTGGCCGGCCTGGCGCTCGGCGGCGGCTGCGAATTGGCGCTGCATGCAGCCAAGCGCGTGGCCGCGCTCGAATCCTACATCGGCCTGGTCGAAGTCGGCGTCGGCCTGATCCCGGCCGGCGGCGGCCTGAAGGAAGCGGCGCTGCGTGCCGCGCGCGACGCCAAGGGCAACGACATCCTGCAATTCCTGAAGGATTACTTCATGAACGCCGCCACCGCCAACGTCTCGAAGTCGGCGCTGGAAGCGCGGAAGATGGGCTACCTGTCCGCCGACGACGTGATCGTGTTCAATCCGTACGAGTTGCTGCACGTGGCCAAGGTCGAGGCGCGCGCACTGTTCGACGCCGGCTACCGGCCGCCGCTGAAGGCGCAGGTGCCGGTGGTCGGCCGCTACGGCATGGCCACCATCATGGCGCAGCTGGTCAACATGCGCGACGGCGGCTTCATCTCGGCGCACGACTTCAAGCTGGGTTCGATGATCGCCGAGATCGTCTCCGGCGGCGAAGTCGAGGAGGGCAGCCTGGTCGACGAGCAATGGCTGCTCGACTTCGAGCGCAAAGCCTTCATGGAGCTGCTCAACCATCCGAAGACGCAGGAACGGATCATGGGCATGATGCAAACCGGCAAGCCGGTGCGTAACTGAGGCCGTCATGGACATGCTCGGCATGGGGCGGCAGGTACTGGCGGCGCAGCCGTTCAGCCAGCTGGTCGGCGCGGTGTTGGAGCGTTTCGATAGCGCCGGCACCGAACTGCGGATTCCGGTGACGGATACGCTGAGGCAGCAGCATGGCTTCGTGCACGGCGGCGTGCTCAGCTACGCCGCCGACAACGCGCTGACCTATGCCGGCGGCGCCGCGCTGGGGACCGCCGTGGTCACCTCGGAGTACAAGATCAACTACGTGCGCCCCGCCATCGGCCAGGAAATCATCGCGCGCGCAGCGGTGGCGTACGCCGGCAAATCGCAGGCGGTGTGCCGCTGTGACGTGTTCGT
>DATJCV010000142.1:0-2817 GCA_035497775.1 Burkholderiaceae bacterium
CGTCGATATCTTCACCAAACCGGCATTCAGCGCCAAACTCGACGGCAGTCCGTTTGCCATCAGCGGCCAGATGCGGCCGTTTGCGCCGACCCATGACACCTCGCTGCAAATCGACCTCGACGGCCTGGCGCTGCCGGGATATATGGCGCTGTCGCCGGTGCCGCTTGATTTCAAACTGGAATCCGGCTTGCTCGACACCCGGCTGAATATCGATTTCCACCAGAGCGGCGCAAGCGGCACTGTCGTCGTCAGCGGCCAAGTGATAATACGCCAGGTGAAATTGCAGGAAAAATCCGCCGCGCCGCTATTGCAATGGGAACGCCTGACGCTGGAACTGGAACGGCTCGAACCCTTCAACAAACTGCTGCGCATCACGTCGCTCAAACTGGAATCCCCGGTCCTGCACGCCAACCGCCGGGCGGATGGCTCGCTCAACCTGCTGCGCGCATTTCCCATGCCGCCGTCGACGGCGAGCACGCCATCGACGCCGAGCACCAGGCCAATGGTCTTTACCCTGGCGCAGGCGGAAGTTTCCGGCGCACGGGTGCAATGGCACGATGCCGCGGCCGGGCCGGCCGGCGCCGCCACGCTGAATGTCACGAAGCTGGATGCGGCGCTGACCGACTTCAGCACCGACGGCAGCAAGCAAGCCCATCTGAAGGCATCACTGGAAACGGACGCAGCCGAAACCCTGCGCTACGACGCCACTCTGGCGGCCGACGGCGAATCGCTGCAAGGGGACCTGCAGATCGCCGCACTGCGGCCACAACGCTGGCAGCCGTATTTCGCCACGGCATTTGCCGGCGGGCTGGGCGACACGCTGCTGGACGCCAGCCTGCCGCACCACCTGGCCTGGCCAGCCGACCGGCTGCAACTGACATTGCAGCAGGCCAGCGCCCATCTGCGCAATCTGCAGGTCACGCTGCCGCACGCAAAAACCCCCGCCGTCACCGCACGCGAGATCGCCTTGGCCGGTTTGCAGCTTGACCTCGCCAAGCAAAGTATCAGCGCCGAGGAATTGGCGATCGATGGCGCCAAACTGGCCGCCAACCGCAATCAGAAAGGGGAAATCGACCTGCTGGCGGCACTGGCCGGGGCGCCCGCGCACACTGCGGCGGCGCCGCAAGCGCCGGCAACCGCCGCCGCCGGCTGGCAAACGGGATTGAAGCGCCTGCAGCTGAAGCAGGCCGAACTGCGCTTCAGTGACGCCCGGGTAGCTGCGCAAAACGGTGGCAAGCCGGCGCTACAGCAATTCAGCAAGCTGGACCTGGCACTGGAAAATATCGAGCTGCACACCGGCGGCGGCGCTGGAGCTGGTTCGGCACCGATTCCGCTCTCGCTGAAAACCACTTACAACCAGCGTGGCGCCTTGAGCGCACAAGGCACGCTCAACCTGCAACCGCTCGGCGTCGAACTGCAGATCGACGGCCAACGCCTGGACCTGACTGGCTTCCAGCCGTATTTCGCCGATCGCAGCAATGCCGACATCAGCAGCGGCGCCCTGAACACGCACGGCAAGCTGATGCTGCAGATGCCGGAACAGCAGCCGCTGCGCGCCAGCTATACCGGTGCCGTCAGCCTGACCGGCGTGCGGACCCGCGACCGCCTCAGCGGCGACGACTTCGCGCGCTGGAAATCGCTTTCGATCGGGCATCTCGATGCCCAGTACAACACCCACAAGAACCCGCTGCAGCTTTCGTTGAGCAACGTCGCCCTCAGCGATTTTTATGCGCGCATCATCGTCAATCCGAATGGGACCCTCAACTTGCAGGACATTGTCGCGCACCCCGAGCTAGGGCAGGCAGCACCCACCGTCAGCCTGACCCAAACGGCCGCCGCACCAAAAGCGGCAACGCCGGGCGCGCCGGCCGCAGCCGGGCCAGAGCCGCTGGTGCGGGTAGGACAAGTCACGCTGCAGGGCGGCAACATCAATTTTTCCGACAACTTCATCAAACCCAACTACAGCGCCAATCTGACCGACATGAGCGGCTCGATCTCGAAAGTGGCGAGCGACGATCCGGCTCCGGCTGACGTCGTCATCAAAGGCAAGCTGGACCGCGATGCCCCAGTCGAAATCAACGGCAAGCTGAACCCGCTCGGCCGCCAGCTGTACCTTGACCTGACGGCCAGCGCGCGCGGCGTCGAGCTGACGCGCCTGACGCCGTATGCCGCCAAGTATGCCGGTTATCCGATCACCAAGGGCAAGCTGTCGGTGGACGTCAAATACCACGTCGAAAACGGCAAGCTGGATGCGCAAAACAAGCTGTTCCTCGACCAGCTGACTTTTGGCGACAAGGTGGATAGCCCGGATGCGACCAAGCTGCCGGTGCTGCTGGCGGTGGCGCTGCTGCGCAACAGCCGCGGTGAAATCGACGTCAATCTACCGGTGTCCGGCTCGCTGTCAGATCCTGAATTCAGCGTCGGCGGCGTGATTTTGAAAGTCATCGTCAATTTGCTGACCAAGGCCGTCACGTCGCCGTTCTCGCTGCTGGCCTCCGCGTTCGGCGGCGCTGATGAGCTGAGTTACATCGGCTTCGTTCCCGGCACCGGCACCCTGTCCGCCGACGCCACCAAAAAACTCGATACGCTGGCCAAGGCGCTCAACGACCGGCCGGCCCTGAAGCTGGAAATCACCGGACGCGTCGATCCCGATACCGACCGCGACGGCGCCCGCCGCGCGTATGTGGAGCGCAAGGTGAGACTGCAAAAAATCGAGGAATTGCGCGATCAGGGTTCCGCCGTGCAGATACAAGACGTGACCGTTACGCCGGCCGAATACCCGAAATACCTGGAGCGCGCCTACAAGGCCGAAAAATT